>JAUYEP010000359.1 GCA_030689765.1 Methylovulum sp. | reverse complement strand
TGCGCTGAACACCCTTTAGAATCGCTTTTTCTGTTTTTCCGTCAACAGTCACGTCCAACACATGAGAATATACTGACTCATGCTCAAGATGCTTAATCACCTCATTGTGATTGAGCGTCAGCATTTGCGGCTCCTCATGACCACCATATATTACTGCAGGCACATCACCTTGACGTCGTACACGCCTTGCCGCACTCTTTCCTAATTGACCACGACTTTCGGCAACAAACTCAAATACGCTTGACATTTTTCTCAACTCCACACATCAAATGTGCACAAATAAATTCTTAATCAACAAATTTTAGTCCACATAGAGCGAACTGACTGACTCGCCCACAGATATGCGCCTAATTGTTTCCGCAAGCATTTCGGCAACTGTTAATTGCCTTATTTTCCCTGAATCAACAGCTTCCCGACTTAAAGGTATTGTATCCGTAACAACCAGCTCATCAAGTTCGGAACCATTTAGATTCTTCATTGCCGCCCCCGACAAAACTGCATGAGTACAATATGCAACCACCTTAACTGCCCCATGTTTTTTTAATGCCGCCGCCGCATTACACAACGTCCCAGCCGTGTCGACCAAATCATCAATCAATATGCATGTACGCCCACCAACATCACCGATGATATGCATAACTTCGGCTACATTTGCCTTTAGTCTGCGCTTATCTATGATTGCAAGATCAGCATCGTTTAAGCGTTTAGCAAGCGCACGCGCCCTAACCACCCCCCCAACATCAGGAGAAACCACAATCAAATCCTTGTACTGCTTTCGCCATAAATCACCCAGTAAAATTGGCGACGCATAAACATTATCAACAGGTATATCAAAAAACCCTTGAATCTGATCAGCATGCAAATCAACCGTTAAAAGCCGACCAGCACCCGCCTGCTCAATCATTTTAGCAACCAGCTTGGCACTTATAGGCACTCTCGCTGACCGCGACCGCCTATCTTGCCTGGCATAACCATAATAAGGCATTACAGCAGTAATTCGTGACGCCGAGGCTCTTTTAAGCGCATCAATCATCACCAGCAATTCCATTAAATTCTCATTAGTCGGAGAACAAGTTGGCTGAATGACAAAAACATCCATGCCACGAACATTTTCTTCAATTTCTACCGCAACCTCACCATCACTAAACCTACCAACAGCAGCCATCCCTAAGCGCATATTAAGCTTTTTAACTATACCTTCAGACAGAGCCAGGTTAGCATTTCCAGAAAACACCATCATAGAGGCGTCATTCATTCAAGCACTCCCACACGAATTTAACTTAGGTGATAAATGGCTGGGTCGCAAGGATTCGAACCTTGGTATGCGGAGATCAAAACCCCGTGCCTTACCGCTTGGCGACGACCCAATAATCAGGACAAATAACCACCCACTTTCAGCTTTGACAACAAAGGCGACTCATTAACACAATTAGAAACATAGGCTTGCCACTTACTTTTAAGTGAATCATATGCACGAAGCGCATTAACCTTAGAATCAAACTGCGCAAAAACACAAGCCCCAGTTCCAGTTAACCTGGCATCTGAAAATCCAGACAAAGCAACTAAAGCATGCTTAACAGATGGATAATATTGACAAACCACATCTACGCAATCGTTATTATGGTGGCCTGCTATAAAGTCGGTCATTGTGATTGATTTACTATTCCGTGTCAATTCTTTGGCTAAAAAAATTTCTTTTGTATTTACATGACAATCAGGCTTAATGATTACAACCCATTGCTCTGGAACAATAATTTTTTGTATTTTTTCGCCAACGCCTTCTGCCCACGCCGAATGTCCATATATGAATACCGGCACATCTGCACCTAGCGACAAACCTAGCTGCATCAGCTTTTCTAATGACAAATTCAGATCCCATAACTTATTTAACACAACCAAAACCGTAGCCGCATCTGAGCTACCGCCACCAAGCCCCCCTCCCATCGGCAGATTTTTTTCTACCTCAATGCACACGCCTTGCCCACATCCTGTTTCGGCTTTTAGCAGATTCGCCGCCCTGACCGTTAAATCATCGGACTCAGCAACACCCGGCAATGTTTTTAACAGACTTACGCATCCGCCTTCAGCCGGATGAAATGTTAGCCAATCGCACCAATCAACAAACTGAAACACTGTTTGCAACAAATGGTAACCATCAGGTCGCTGGCCAACAATCCGCAACATTAAATTCAATTTTGCCGGCGCGGGCCATTTTTGCACCCATGCAGCTTGATTATTTGGCATAAGAGTCATTAAAAGCCCACTGATCTATAATTAATTTTAACTTGACCTGTTCATTCATCACAGTAATTTTACGAGGCATCGCTTGATTATCAACCGGCTGCATTTGCTTGTACTCAACCTGCCATCCTGATTGCTTAAATCCTGAACCATTTTCTTCAAATACTTGGGTAGGCTCCGGTAGGCCTAGCACCCAATAACGCAGCGACTGCACTGGAACAGTTATGCCGACTTGTTGACTAACAAACACATCCGGCTGAACAGATGATTGCACATCGCCATTACCTCGATCTACCGTAACCATATCACCCGTTAGCCGAATAACCGTAGCCCCCTGCCCCAATGGGCCAGACAATCTTATCAGGTCTTTATCTGCATTGTGTTCCCAGCTGATATTTGCCCACCAGGAATCTTTTTGT
Organism: Methylovulum sp.; assembly: GCA_030689765.1. Taxonomy (GTDB): domain Bacteria; phylum Pseudomonadota; class Gammaproteobacteria; order Methylococcales; family Methylomonadaceae; genus Methylovulum. Next base: position 1,047 of record JAUYEP010000359.1, on the reverse strand, counting down.
CCTGTTATTGCCACCCTGCCGCCAAAAGTCCATTGCGTCAGCTTATAGAACTGTAATAGGGAGGTTCTTGAATAAGGCCCGACAGTCTCCTTTTGAAAAGTAGCACACCCAGACAGCAAGAAAATCGAACCCACACATACCAGCAAGAGTATTTTAAATCTCGCCACGACTATTGCACTTTATCCAGTATTCTCTTTTTAAAATCCAGTAGATACTCATCTTCTGGCGCATTTTTAACCGCTTCCCTGAACAGCTTCCTAGCCTCATCTTTTCTGCCCATCATCCATAACACTTCGGCAAGATGCGCAGCTATTTCATTTTCCTGCTGTTTTGCGTAGGCACGCTGCAAATAATCCAGCGCCTTTGACAAATTGCCTAACTTAAACTGCAACCAGCCATAACTGTCCATAATTACCGCTTCGCCCGGCGTCAATTCAAGCGCACGTTTCAAATAGCGCTCTGCTTCCGCATAACGGTCAGTCTTGTCTACCAAGGTATAACCCAAGGCATTTAGCGCTTCGGCATTATCAGGATTTTTCGCCAATATTTTTTTAAGATCAGCTTCCAATAAATCAAACTTACCGATACGTTCAGCCATCAGCGCCCGCGTATACAACAAATCTTTTTCGTCAGGCCGCTCAACCAGAGCTGCTGTCAATAAGTCAAACGCTTTTTGATATTGCTTTTGCTGGTTATACAACTCTGACTGCAACAACAAAATGCGCACAGTCTGTTTTGGATATTTCGACGGCAATAAACTCAATCGCGATTCCGCTTCAGAAAATTGCTTATCTTTGGCAAGTAAGGAAATAGCCGAAACCGATGCATCGAATGCCATAGCCCCGTCACTTACCTTGTCATACCAAGCCAATGCTTTCTGCACTTTGCCTCGCTTCTCTTCGATTTTCCCCAGATAGAACCTAGCCTGAGCGCCCAATTGTGGATCATCCAGCAATCCCTCAAAGATTTCCTCACCCTGCCCGTCTTTATTCAATTGTAAATAAACCAGCGCCAGCGCAAACCGGCTTTCGTTATCTTTAGGATTAT
>JAUYEP010000355.1 GCA_030689765.1 Methylovulum sp. | reverse complement strand
AACTTAATGATGCCTATTTTTAACCTATTGATTTTTATATATTATGGAGTACAAATTTAAAGTTCACTCCGAAACCACCACAAGGTTTAAACATATAACCGTTTGAAAAATATTAATATTCAGTTAAAACAAGTCTAATATAGAAGTTACGCATTGACCACATATATAAATTATGATGGAGAGCCGTCCTTAATGAAAACACATCGTGATAAGAAATATAAGTCGTCCAACAACAGCACGTTGCACAAATCGATGTACACCGGATTTTTATTGAGCGAACCCAAGTATGTAAGCTGTCGTCGATTGGGGGACATCATGAATATTTCGCATGACAGTGTTAATCGTTTTTTGAATCGAGAATCTTACGATGGCGAAGACTTATTTAACGAAGTCAAGCCGTTACTGAATTTAAACGGTGGGACATTGAGCGTTGACGACAGTGTCTTAGACAAGCCTTATGCAAACTATATTGCCTTTATTGGTTATTTTTGGTCTGGGAAGCATCATGCCAGTGTGCAAGGCATCAACCTGGTCACACTGTATTACACGGATACGCAAGGCAATCATTATCCGGTGAATTTTAGAGTGGCCGATAAAAGTGAAAATAAAACCAAAAATGATTATTTTCTGGAGATGCTTGAGGCCGTTTTAGCGTGGGGACTCAAGCCGGCTAGGGTGACAGGTGATAGCTGGTACAGTTGTGTAAAAAACCTTAAAGTGATAAAAAATAATGGCTTGGGGTTTATGTTTGCGATCAAAAGCAACCGTACAGTTTCAATTAAAAAGGGTAGTGGCAGCAAGTTCAAAAGCTCGATGTCCCTGAAAACGGCTTGATTGTGTGGCTGAAAGACTATGGTAACGTTAAACTTTTTCGGACACGGCTAAAAGACCAGCTGCGCCATTATGTGGTTTATCTACCCAATGAAGAAGAACCCACCCCGTTTGATCGTCGTGCATTTGACCTTGAACATGATAAGCATTGGCAAATCGAACAGTATCATCGTGCCATCAAACAGGTTTGTAATATCGAAAAATTTCAAGTGCGTGGTAAGCAGGCAACGAAAAATCATTTGTTTGCCGCTATTTACGGTTATGTTCAATTACAAAGGCTTACGACAACTCAGGCTCTCATGAACTGTTACCAAATACGACACGAATTGTTCAAAAATGTCATTGCTTCTTTCATTTCTGAATTTATCAGCGGAAAGGAAAGTTTAAGTCCACTTTTTTCGTCTGCCGTCAGTGCGTAACTTCTATAATAGAAGAATGGTGGCAAGTTAGCGGCAACCTACTGTCATCAGGCCAAGACACCTACCAACGTCTAAAAGCGGCAAGCAAAGCAATGGATAACCCGCTTGTGCAAGAATTCACAGCGTCAACATTCGCCATTTACCGGACAAAAAGGATAAATGAAGGGCGGTCGCCATCAACATTAAACAGGGAATTGCAGACAATCAAATCAATGTTTACTGAGTTAAACCGGATTGGTAGTTATGATAAAAACCCACTCCAACATATACGGCCCGTCAAGCACCAACAGGCGCAAATGGCATTCCTGACAGAAAAACAAATAAACCAGCTCATGTCCAAGCTAAAAAAAACAGGCTGTGATGCCTATTTGGTAGCGCTGGTCTGCCTGTCAACCGGATCAAGATGGGGTGAGGCGCAAAAACTAAAGGCAACGGACATAACAGGCGGCATGGTGCATTTCTATGAAACCAAGTCGAAAAAACCGCGCTCAGTGCCCAT
>JAUYEP010000353.1 GCA_030689765.1 Methylovulum sp. | reverse complement strand
AACTTAATGATGCCTATTTTTAACCTATTGATTTTTATATATTATGGAGTACAAATTTAAAGTTCACTCCGAAACCACCACAAGGTTTAAACATATAACCGTTTGAAAAATATTAATATTCAGTTAAAACAAGTCTAATATGTATTTCCCTGAAAACTATTACAAAAATTTATTGAGGTAGTTAATCGTGCATTTCTTTCGCAAGCCTTACATGAAATATCCAGCGAGCGCAAAAACATTTCTGTCAAAACAAAATTTCGCCTAAAGCAATGCTATCTAGCACTGTCAACTCAGTATAGATGGAGAAATAATATCAGAAAATATCTTTAATTTTATTAAATGACTGTTCTCCTGGACGGACTGGAACGATCATAAAACTCACATTTAGATAATTACCAAGCTACTTTCGAGCAAAATTTGATGGAGGATCAGTTCCTATCATTCGTTGTCGGGTGGTGGTTGCGAGTTCCCCGTTAATATCTCCCAGTCCGACAAAATAGCCATTGCTTCTTCCTTGGTGCTGCCACAAGCATCCTCGGTTGCCTGAAAACCACTGCATACCAGAGGGCGGCTAGGCTCCAAGAAAATCGTGCATTTATTTTCATTATCCAAATGCAGGCAACGCAACCCAGCGGGTTTACCAAAAGGATGCAAAGGTAGTGCTGAAGAAATAGATGGTGCAATACAGCAAGCGCCACAGCCGATCCGACACTGCATCAAAACCTCATGTGTTTATAGAGGGGGAATAGTCAAACCACAGGCCAACGCGATGTGGGCATGTAATAAATTTAGGAGAAAACGACACCGGTTCAATTGGTTTCAAGGTTTAGTAAATAACGCGTGTGCTTACGTTCACCGTGCCGGAGCAAAGCCCCTTTGCCTACCAAATCCTGTAAATCGCGGGTGGCGGTGGCTCTAGGCGCACCGGTAATGCCGATGTATTTTTCCGCACTCAAGCCGCCGATGAAACCCTCCGGGCCTTCACGGAATAGCCTGGCCAGCACTTTTTCCTGGCGTGGGTTAAGTTGCCCGCGCAAGCGGTCATAGAGCTTGGCTTTATGAATCAGAAATTCAATCCACGTTGCCGTGTAACGTTGGGCATTTAACACCAAAGCCGCGAAATAAATGAGCCAAGGCGTTATTTCATTGCGCCTGTTGGTCTGTTCAAGCGCGGTGTAATACGCTTTTTTGTTACGTTCAATCGTGTAGGCAATCGCAATCAGCGTCGGCTGCCCCAAGCATTGGGCAAGGGCTTTTTCGGCAATCGCCCTTCCAATCCGGCCATTGCCATCTTCAAAAGGGTGGATACTGACAAAATAGAGGTGGGCAATGCCCGCACGCAGCAAAGCGGACAGCGGTTTTGCCCCCGTCGGCGCCGTGTCGTTAAACCAGGCAATGAACTGCTCCATCTCCCGCAGCATTTGGGAAGAAGGTGGCGCTTCAAAATGCACTTTCGGGGCATAGATGGCACCGGAGACGATTTGCATGGGGTCAGAATGAGTCCGGTAACGGCCTATGTCGTTTAAATCACGCCGGCCATTGGTTAGCATATTGTGCCACTCAAACAGTAAGGTATGGGACAGGGGCACATCAAAACTTCGGTACAAACCCACCATAACCTCGGCAATACCTTGTTCGGCTGCGGACACCTTGCGGTTGTCCGTGACCAAGCCGAATTGGCGGCGAATCGAGGATTGAAGGCTATCGCGGTCTAGATATTCGCCTTCAATCTCCGAGGTTTTTAAGGCTTCATTGCTGATGAGTTCGACGGTTAATTGCCGCTTATCCTCGTCATCCAGGTGTTTAAATGCGCCGAACAACAGCCCGGCACTCAGCAGGAGGCGTTTCTCGCTTTCATCAATTTTGGCTGGGTCGTAGTTAAAATGTGGCCAATCAGCCTGTTGCCAGTTCCACTTCATGAGTTATACCTCCTCCTTATATAACTCATAATATGAAAAATAATGAGTTATAGGAAGTGCTTTTATGATCCGTTGCTTGCCAGATGCCGTGCTGATACAGACCAGTTATGTTCAAACCCGCTTCTGCGTATTCGCCAACAACACATTCAAGGCCAACGCCACGATAAAGACACCCACCGGAATCGCTTGCGGTGGCACTGGAAACGGCAGCGTCAAGCCCATCAACAGCAAATACACCGCACCCAGCATGATGTAAAGGCTGTAGCGATGCGCCATGGGGCTGGGATAATCGTTGTGGTCTGGCTAACTTTACGCCGGATCAGCCCGTGTCGACGGCAAAGGGCAACACGGTAACCGCCAGGAACGGCAACCACACCCACGCCATGATGAAGCGTTTGATCATTTGGTACACCGTACACATACAGCGTTTTCATTCTTCATTAAGGCTAGCCACTCAAGTTGGGACAGGTTAAGCCGTTCGTGGTGATCGACTAAAGGCCTTGTCGAACCATGAACGGCTTAACCGCTCATCCTTCGACAAGCTCAGGACGAACGGTTAAGCCTTGTCCGTACCCGACTTAAATTATTAACGACGAATGAAACCGCTGTAAGCACATCCAGCCGACTTTGGATAAAGGGGAACAAATCATGGCGGCCAACCTCCTCAAAGCCTTTCGACAGTTGCCGCTCATGCTCGGTAGGGATGAAGGGTAGTGGGTGAAATCTGCAATCTGCTGTACACTTTTCCCTATGACACACTATCAAGAAATCACCTGCCCGAAGTGCGGCAGCAGCGACCTTATGAAGGCAGGGCGTAATGCCCATGGAGGGCAGCGTTACTGTTGCCAGG
>JAUYEP010000346.1 GCA_030689765.1 Methylovulum sp. | reverse complement strand
TCAAAGACGTTGAAAAACGGGCGGCTTACGACCGGCTAGGTGCGGATTGGAAAGCGGGTCAAGATTTCAATCCACCGCCCAATTGGGATGAAGGGTTTGAATTTAAGGGCGGTGCGTCCAAACCAGGCGATTCTGCCCATTTCAGCGATTTTTTTGAACAGATTTTTGGTCAAGGTGGTTTCCGCCCTGCCAACACGGGGCAAACCCACCATGGACAAACAAGGGGCCAAGACAGCCACGCCAAAATCTATATTGATCTGGAAGACAGTTTCCATGGGGCAACGCGGACTATTTCCTTAAGTACGCCGGAAATAAATGCCCAAGGCCAAGTGCAGGTCAAACACCGGAACCTGAATGTCAAAATCCCCAAAGGCATTAAGCCAGGGCAGCATATTAAATTGGCAGGGCAGGGCAATTCTGGCTTCGGCAACGGTCAACCGGGTGATTTGATCCTGGAAATTGAATTTAACCCGCACCCGCTTTACCGCGTTTGTGAGGCGCATGTTTATCTTGATCTTCCCGTCAGCCCTTGGGAAGCCGCATTGGGCGCAAAAATAAAAGTGCCTACGCCAGAAGGGCTGGTGGATTTGAAAGTGCCGCCCAATTCCAAACAAGGCGGCAAATTGCGCTTGGCAGGGCGGGGCATACCCGCCAGCACGCCAGGGGATTTGTTTATTGTCCTGCAAATTGTCTTGCCGCCAGCCACTACCGAAAAGGCCAAAGCCGCTTACCAAAACATGCAACAAGCGTTTGACTTTAACCCACGCCAGGCTATGGGAGTATAAATACCGATGAACACCAACAACCTATCTATTATTCATACGGGTACGATCATTGAAGATGACACCCTGACGCTGGAACAATTGTGCCGTACCTACGGAGTCCAACCCGATTGGATCATGCGTTTAGTTGAAGAAAGCATCATCGAACCGGACGGCAGGGAAATTTCGTCATGGCGTTTTTCTGGGGTCAGCCTCGTGCGCGTCCGTTCCGCACTCAGTTTAGAGCGTGATTTAGACGTTAATCTGGCAGGTATCGGTTTGGCTTTGGATTTAATGGACGAACTTGAACGGTTACGCATGCAGATAAAAATAAGCAGCCATCACAACTCCCGTTTTTAACCCGTGTCCTGGAAGCCTTCCCTAGCCTCCAAAAATAGCAGCCAATATCGTCGTGGTTTAAAGTATCGCCTGGTCATGGCTTGTTGCATTGCCCTGATGGTCATCGGCATTGCGCTATGGTGGAACCGCCTGTCCATGATGCAGTTGGCATTGCAGCAGTTTCTTGAGGGGACTCCCCTGTTGTCACCGAAATTTTCCGGTTTCCAGTTTGGTTTTGACCAGGCCGTGTTATCGGAAATGGAATTCGGCATAGGGACTGATGCAGGTGTGTTGTCCGTCAAACTTGAAAATATTAAAGTGGGCTACCATTTCGGCGTTTATGGCTTCAATGCCCCTAAAATCGAGGCCATTAACATAGGCCATGCCCGACTAAAGTTCGCCTACCCGGTGGCTTACCAGCCTCGTGTCAAAGACGAAGCTTTATCTGGCACGATGGCCTATCCGCTTGGGCTGTTAACCGTCGGTATCCTCGATTTCGAATCCAATACCCCGTGGGGCTTGGCCCGCTTTGCCGGAAGCATGGAAATCAATAGTGGGAAAGCGGATGTGGTCGAAGCGAAACTTCAAGATGCCAAATACACCATTCAAATTGAGTTTGGCCCAGGGTTCCATACCGCCAAGGTGATAGCGGAAGACATGAAGGGCGGCAAAATTTTCGATCTGGATGCCTGGCATTTGGGCCAGCCCAATAAGTCAGCCCGCCTACGTGCGGGTGTTGGCGCGTCCGTCAATTGGTTAAGCACCAGCACCCTGATGCCGGAAACATGGCGGGCGGCTGTGGCGGCATCTATTGTGCCCCGAATGGCATCCGGCATGTCGGCTATGCAATTGGATTTAACCGCCGGAACCCCTGACAACTTTGGTACAGTAAAGGGAAAGGCATTGCTTACCCGTGATAGCCGCTATCTTGCCAGAACCGATTGGGCGATGCCAAAACCAGGTACGTTCGATGTCGATGGGCATCTGGATTTGGCTGCTATGGAAGTGATTGAATTTCTGAAACCGTGGTTGCCAGAAATGGCCTCGGTTGGGAGGCTTACTGACGGAAATGTTCAAGGAACCCTGAATCTGCGCTGGCAATCCCGGCGGATCATTTCAGGTACAGCACATCTTAAGGTTTCCGATGTGGCCTTGACGGCGGGCCAGTTACGGCTGGGGCATGGCACTATCGAGGCGGAGATTAATGACTTTACCAACCCTACAGTGACCGTGTCTGCGGATGTCCCGGCCCTTGACTTAGGCAAGGGGATGGTGGCCCGCAACTTCATCTTCAAAGCCCATTTTCTGGGTCACGACTTGACGCTGGAACGCGCTGGGTTGTCGCTGTTTGGTGGCTTGCTGGAAGTGTTGCCAAGCACGGTCAAAACCGACCAACGTCCGGTTTTGTTGACGTTGCGGGCAAGCAATATCGATTTGCCCCAGCTGTTGTCCAGCTTGCACTACAAAGATTTAACCGCCACCGGTACCATCAACGGCGAATTTCCGTTAAGGCTGGCCCTGGATTCAATCGAATTGCAGGACGGCTTATTGAACGGGATACGTCCGGGTGTGTTACGTTACCAAGGGCCGGTTGCCGATAAGGAAAACATTGCTTTTAGGGCGTTGCGTAATCTGGAGTACCATAGTTTGCAGGCCAAGGTAAATTATCGCCCCGATGGTGATTATCACCTGGGTTTACGCATCGAAGGCAGCAATCCTCAAGTGTTGTCGGGGCATCCGCTCGCGTTCAACCTGAACTTAAGCGGGCATTTGCCTGAGCTTTTACAAAGGGGCTTTATGGCAGGTGATTTCGGGCGGGTCATTTTGGAAGAGGCGAAACCTAAGCCTGCCAACCCTAAAAAACCAGTAAAGCCGCTGCTGAAACCCCTTGTTGGGGAACCACAACCCAAACCGCAGCCAGCGGGCCGGAGAAGTCAATGAACTGCAATGCTATAACGTGTGTGGGCATCGTATGGGGCGCTTGTTGCCTATCGGGATGTACGCCATCCGTCAGGTTTGAAGCGCCGGACAAACCCATTGAGATTAATATGAACATAAACCTCGATCACGAGATCCGCCTGAAAGTGGAAAAAGACGTGGACGAACTGATTTCCAACAAGAAAGGGTTATTTTAGGAGAAATTGATGGACAACAAAAAGTTGATGGGGTTCTTGGCCCCGCTATTTCTGGGCTTATTGCTGGCGGCTATGGATGTTGCTGCGTTAGACCTGGCCCAAGCCAAGTCCTCTGGACTGGTGGGGGAACAGATGAATGGTTTTCTGGGGCTGGTTAAGCCCGATGCCCCCGCCGATGTAAAAGCCTTGGTACTGGACATCAATGCCCAACGGCAAGTGGAATACCAGCGCATAGCCGCCAAAAATGGCGCATCTGCAGAAGATGTGGCACGGCTCACCGCGCAGAAAGTCATAGGACAAACGGCATCAGGGCAATTTGTGGAGACAGCTTCCGGTTGGCAGAAGCGTTAATTTTGCCTGTGTTGCATGGGAAATAAGTTATTTATAGCTTTTGCCATTAAAATGACCCTTCTCCTCAAGCCTTATTGCCATCGAATGTCGCCCCCCGTCATCTTTAGCTTTAATATTTATTAATTTAAATGTTTCCAGTTCTTTTTCAGCTTGTTTTTCGTCTACAAAAGAGCCAAAAACACCTTCTCTTGCTAAAAAGAACCATTCCATTAAACCTGTTTCAATACTACGTTGAGAAAAACATCGTTTAACATCAAACACTGATTTTTTGGCTGAATAGGGCGCTATCTTTTTCATAACTTAATCATTTCCTTTTCATGATTTTATTTTCCATTATCCATATAGATCATATAAATTTCATATTGTTTACAGATAATGTGAAGTTGTTCTCATTTATGTAAAAGTGTTTTTAGGTGGTTGGACGCTAACAACAATTTTGCTACTAAATCCCGTAAAACTTTAGAGCCTTTTGTTGGTTAGCGCCCCAATTGCGCAAAGATCGCCGGAATTTAACTCCCTAACCTTTACCAACGCTTAGTCATGTGTGCCAGTCCGTTTGTCCGTTTGTCCCACGTTATTCAATCCTTCGCAACACGCCCAAAATATCAGGGAAGTTTTTGCGGTATCTGATGGCACTTGATGGGTTGACCCATTAACCCCAATCATTAAAAAATGATTGCAATAGTTAATGATAATCGTTATCATTTGTATCAAGCGATGAATGACCTCTCGCTACTTTGGTTTAATGCACAATAAAACGCTGTTTTACTGTGCATTAAACATTTTTTCAGCGAATGCAAGCCACGGGTAACAGTTATGCTTGAACAACCAATAACCCCTGAAAAAACCGAATTGATCAGGTTACATGCGGCGACTTGCTTTTCGATGACACAATTTATCAACGGGCATCATTGCCCAAAATTGGCACATTTGATTGTCCATCAACTCAGCCACTTAGTTGCGTACCCCGACCTTGAACAAGTTTCTGCCAGCCGTGAAATGTACTTGCAACTGCTGGAGCATTGGCAAAAAGTGACTGCTTTTTTATTGGAGCAACAAAATGCCCGTGAAACCCCTTCTAAGTATCACTGAGTCACAGGACTTGAGTACGCTCCGATGAAAAACACAAATGACAACGTGTTAATTAACCGCCAGAGAGTCGTAATTGTAGAGCAGGAAGCCGTTCCTGAACGGCGGCGGGTCGGCAGTGACGAATTGTTTGGCATCCAGAATGAAATCGTTATCGAACACAATAATGAAGAATATCGTCTCCGAATCACCAGTAACGACAAACTGATTTTGACGAAATAGTTTGGCTTGAAAACCGCGTTAACCCAGCTAGCCACCCAGTTCCATCGTACCAGGCAGCCCGCTAAAATTTTTATGATGCTGATACTTTCAGCACAGTATTTTCTGTAATTCAGTAAAGCCTGAATTACCCGCTGTCCAGCGGAATAGCCAGCCACCCAGCCCGTTCTGGCCAGGCAGCCAGCCAACTTTCATTTAAAGATGGGATATGGCCATGTCAAAACACAAGCTTAAAGTATTGGAATTTCCGGCATCTGCCACCCAAAAAACTATTTTGGTAAATAACCACGCATCAGGTTCTGCGCTGTTTACAGTCGTTAATGCCAAAAACGCCAGTGCCGCATTGATTAACTTAAATCAACCAGGTAGACAAGCTATTAAAAACCAACACAATCTGTTCTGGCGAGGTGA
>JAUYEP010000341.1 GCA_030689765.1 Methylovulum sp. | reverse complement strand
CCCCGCTTCCTCATAATTCTGGGCTTTTATTAATACTTGGGCCAACAACTTCTTAAACTTAGTGTCCTCTGGATATTTGAGGGATGCGTTTTTTAACACTAGCTTAGCTTTGTTAAAATCACCAGAAAATACCGCTACCTGGGCTTGAAACATCAGCGCTTTGTCCCAGTCAGGCTGAACACGCAGGGCCTGCCCGACTTTTATTTCGGCCAGATCTTTTTTGTCCATCTGCATGGCCAGCAAAGACTGCACAAAGTACACCATGGCTTGATCAGGGTGCTTTAACGACACCGTATCCAGCACATCGTAGACTAATGCTGATTTATTTTCTTTCTGCAGTACACCCGCCAATTCCAGCAATGATTTTTCAAAACCCGCAGGATCGGTCTTTAGCAACGCTTCCACATGCCCGACAGCCCCCTGTTTATCGCCCGCCCTTAATGCAGACAACACCGCAAGTTTTCTTGCCGTCTGATTGCCGGCATCCTGACGCAACCATAAAGACACCGCCTCATTCATTTTATTGGTGTCTTTGACATACATGGCAATCATCGCCGCCCGTTCTGCAAAGCGCGGGTCCTTCACCCGCTTGGCCGCTTCCAGATAGCCTTCCAAAGCAATATCATACTGCCCCCGTTGACCGGCAAGCTCAGCAGTTAGCAACATAAACAATACATCAGGGTCAATTGATGTTTTAGCGTCCGCTTGTTGCGTTTTTGCCTTGGGCTCGGTTTTTTTGGCGGGGGTAGCGGATTTTTTTGATGGTTCTTCTGGTTTAATGGGTTGGGTTTGTTCAGGCGCACTGGCGCAGCCATTAAGCAAAACAAGAGTTATTACTGAAAGCAATCTAAAAATTAACACTCACAATCCTATTCATGGGTCAAAGATGATTATAGATTAGCAGAAAAAGCAGTGGATTCAGATAGCTGATTCAGGCCATTTGGATAAAGCTATTCTATTTATTGAAATACAGCGACATAATATACGGGTATTTTTATCAAAATCTACGGCAACCCGGAAACTTTAGGCGGCAACCACCACGCCACATCAACATAACATCAGCTCATAACCTTCACTTGACCAACAACCCATGACACTTATCGCAGTAGGGATCAATTACAACACCGCCCCCGTCTCCATCCGCGAGCGCCTGTCATTCCCTAGCGATCATTTACACGCATCATTACAAGAACTGTGGCAAACCCAGGGCATCAGCGAAGCCGCGATTCTGTCAACCTGCAACCGCACAGAATTTTATTGCACCTCAACAACAAGCAACCAACAAATCCTGATTGACTGGGTTGCCCGCAACAAACAAATAAACGCGTCCGACTTTGCCCCCTATCTTTACAGCCATAAAGACAGCGGACTAATCCGCCACATGTTCCGTGTCGCCTGTGGCCTGGATTCCATGATACTCGGCGAACCGCAAATTCTGGGACAAATGAAGACCGCTTATCAGGCCGCCTCTGATGCGGGGACGTTAGGCAAAAAACTGGGCAAACTTTTTCAGCATACCTTCTCTGCCGCCAAAAAAGTGCGTACAGACACGGCTATTGGCTCCAGCCCGGTGTCGGTTGCCTTTGCCGCCGTACAACTCGCACAGCAAATCTTCGACAAACTCAGCGAACAAACCGCACTGCTGATAGGTGCCGGAGAAACCATAGAACTGACAGCACGGCACTTATCCCAACAAGGCATAGGCAGGCTTATCATCGCCAACCGCACCTACGATAAAGCGCACACGCTGGCAGCACAATTTAACGGTTATGCCATAGATTTATCGGAATTGCCGACGCACCTCGCTGAAGCGGATATAGTCATCTCATCAACCGCCAGCCCATTACCGATATTAGGCAAAGGGCGGGTGGAAAGCGCGTTAAAAAAACGCAAGCACAAACCGATGTTCATGGTGGACTTGGCAGTACCGCGTGATATTGAGGCGGAAGTTGAACAACTTCGCGATGTCTACCTTTACACC
>JAUYEP010000340.1 GCA_030689765.1 Methylovulum sp. | reverse complement strand
TGGTGCAGCGTGTTCCACCATTCGACCGAGTAATGGATAATCGGGATATTGACCACGCCGACCAAGGCCAGAATCGCCACGGCTTTGGACGCAGTGCGTTTGTCGTCGATAGCATTGTACAGGCCGATAACACCCAGATACAAAAACAGCAGGATCAATTCCGAAGTCAGCCGCGCATCCCATACCCACCACGTCCCCCACATCGGCTTGCCCCATAAAGAGCCGGTCACCAAGGCGATGAAGGTAAAACTGGCACCCACTGAAGCACTACTGATCGCGACGATTTCTGCGAGCTTAATACGCCAGATCAAACCAATCGCGCCCGCCATTGCCATCACCACATAAATGAACAGCGACATCCATGCGCTAGGGACATGAATGTAAATGATGCGGTAACTGTCACCTTGCTGGTAATCGGGCGGTGCCAGGTACAAGCCACCATACAGACCGCAAGCGAGAACGATTATAAAAATAGCTGTCAGCCAGGGCATTAACTTTTCTGTTAGCGCGTAAAAATGCGGCGGTGAGGCCATCCGATGGAAAAACCGACCGACAGGATCAGGAATAAATTTCATAGGGTTAAGATTTAAAGTTCAAGATACAAAGCCGTGTGGAAGCAAGATTAGCGCTTATCAACTCATGCTCATTTTTAATGCGGCGGCAGTCGGCCACGGCGCTAGAACTAAGGCCAGCAATAAAATGGCGATCAGGATATTGATCTGGGCGGTCACTGGCAGACCGTTACCCGCCATTTCCACGGCATTACCCGCAAATATCAGCACTGGCACATACAGCGGCAACACCAGCAACGATAAAATCATGCCGCCGCGCCGCAAACCTACAGTTAGCGCGACACCGATAGCGCCGATTAAGCTCAACACGGGCGTACCCAGCAACAAAGTCAATAACAACACCCCGATAGCCGGTTGCGGCATACCCAAAAACACAGCCAATAACGGTGCAATCAGTATTAACGGCAAACCGGTGACTAACCAGTGCGCGACGATTTTGCCCAAGATCAGTACGGATACTGGATGTGGGCTAAGTAAAATCTGTTCTAAAGAGCCGTCGTCAAAATCTGACCGGAACAGGCTGTCCAGCGACAGCATCGCCGCCAGCAAGGCTGACACCCAGATAATGCCCGGCGCAATCGCCTGCAATAATTGCGGTCTTGCACCGATGCCTAACGGAAACAGCGTAATGACCAGCACGAAAAACAACAAGGGATTGGCGATTTCCGAGCGGCGGCGCAAGGCTAAAATCAAGTCGCGGCGAAGAATGGCAAAAAATGCGTGGGTTAAGGACATCAGGACAAATGGATACGTTGGACATCAACGCCAGAAAGGTTAAGGTCATGGTGCGACGTTAAAACAACCAGTCCGCCGCTTGCAGTATGTTCCGTCATCAAAGTTTCGGTCAGCTTTATGCCTTGTTTGTCCAGCGAGGTAAACGGCTCGTCGAGTATCCACAAACGGTTTTTTGTCACCAGCAAACGCGCCAGCGACAAGCGGCGTTTTTGCCCCGCCGATAAAGCTTGTACCAAAACATCCTCGTAACCCGCCAGTTGCACACGCGCCAGCGCATTGGCAAGCGGATATAGGCCAGTCTGGCCTAAAGCCAATGCGACATTTAAGTTTTCCAATACTGTCAGTTCTTTTTTGATGCCGTCGAGATGACCGATGTATGCCATATCGGCATGGTATTGGCTGTCATTAATGCTTGCACCGCACCAGCATACCCGCCCGGCATCCGGCTCCCGAAACCCGCATAAAATGCGTAACAGCGAAGTTTTACCGCTGCCGTTTTTGCCTTCCAGCAACAAGACTTGACCGACATCCAGCGCAAACGTCAAATCGCTAAACAGTACCCGGTCATCGCGGATGCAGCTTAATGCCATAGCTTGCAAAACAGGATTAGATAGGCTCATTGGCTTAAACGTTGACGCAATACTTCATACAGCAACACGCCCGTTGCCACTGACAAATTCAGGCTTTCCACCTGCCCCAGCATCGGCAGCTTGACCAGCACATCACATTGCTCACGGGTCAAGCGGCGCATCCCTTTGCCTTCCGCACCAACCACCAATGCCAACGGCAAATTAAAATCCGTTTGGTAAAGCGTTTGCGTGGCTTCACCTGCGGCGCCCATCACCCAGATGCCTTGCTCCTTTAACCAGCGCAAGGTGCGCGACAAATTTGTCACTTGATAAACCGGCACGGTTTCAGCCGCGCCGCTCGCCACTTTACATACCGTCGGCGTAATGCCGGTCGCATTGTCCTTGGTAATAATCACGCCATGTACGCCAGTCGCATCGGCGCTACGCAAACACGCGCCGAGATTATGCGGGTCTTGGACGTTATCCAGCACTAAAAACAATGCCATTGCCGTGAGATTTTCCACGGCATTTTTTAAGTCGTTTTCTGATAACTCAGCCGGCATGTCGACTTCGATGACGATGCCTTGATGATTGTTGCTTTCGGCGAGTTTATCCAATTTCTTGCGGTCAACTTTTTCAGGTTCAATACCCAAATCAAGCAAGTCGTCAATTGCCTGGGCCAATCGTTTGTCTTGCCGTTGAGCATCTATCCAGGCTTTGTTGATTTTTTTCGGGGAATAATCGAGTGCGGCTTGAATGGAGTGTAGGCCGTAAAGTTTGGTGGGTTTCATTTTATCTTGGGGGATTATTGCTCTGGCTGCTTAGTGCATTGCCGTTAATTGCTTGGCCTAAGGAATGGGTACAAAACAACTTCGTCTTGTGATTTGTACCCTCGGTGGACGCCATGACTGCCAGTCCTCAAAGGACTGGCAGTCATCATGTTGCCGAAATCATTTCTTCCGCCGTCTTTTCTTGGGCTTACCATCAGGCTTTAAATCCTTTGTTTCCTGTTTTTGTATCAGCTCAAAATCAATTTTCTTTTCATCCAAATCGACACGGGCGACCTTGACTTTGACGCTATCACCTAAACGGTAATTGGTGTTGGTGCGTTCGCCTTTTAACTGGTGGCTGGTCGGATCAAAATGAAAGTAATCTTGCCCAAGATTACTGATATGCACCAAACCCTCGACATAAATATCAGCAAGCTCAACAAAAAAACCGAACGATGTGACCGCTGAAATTATACCGGTAAATTCTTCACCGATTTTATCCATCATGTATTCGCATTTAAGCCAGCTGACCACGTCGCGGGTGGCATCATCGGCACGGCGTTCATTGGCGGAACAATGTTCGCCCAACATGACCATATCGGGAACGCCATAGACAAAACTTGCCACGCTTTTGCCCTGCAAGCAGTGTCGGATTGCGCGATGCACCAGCAAGTCGGGATAACGGCGTATCGGCGACGTGAAATGTGCATAAGCATCCAGCGCCAAGCCAAAATGACCTTTTAATTCGGGGCTGTAGACGGCTTGTGACATTGAGCGTAACAACACGGTCTGGATTAAATGCGCATCGGGCCGGCCTTTGATGGAGTCGACCAGGTGCATGTAATCCAGTGGCGTCGGATTAATGCCGCCGCCGAACTTTAAGCCCAGTTCGCCCAGAAATGTTTTCAGATTAAACAGCTTATCCGCGCTGGGGCCTTCATGGACGCGCAATAGCTTGGGGATTTTTTTTGCATTCAGATAGCGGGCTGCCGCACTGTTGGCGGTGATCATGAATTCTTCAATCAATTTGTGGGCATCGTTGCGTACCACGGGGACTATGGTTTCAATTTTACGGTCTGCGCCGAAAATAATCCGCGTTTCCTGCGTATCAAAGTCCATTGCCCCACGTTGTTCGCGGCTAACGCGCATCACTTTATACAACGCGTATAATTCGCGTAAATGCGGCATCAATGCCTTATATTTTTCTGCTAGATCTTGGCTACCCTCTACCAGAATTTTTGCGGCCTCGGTATACGTCAAGCGAGCATGGGAACACATCACCGCATCAAAAAAACGCGCTCGGGTCACTTTGCCTTCACTATCGATGAGCAATTCACAAACCATACACAAGCGGTCTACCTGTGGATTCAGCGAGCATAGGCCGTTAGATAATATTTCCGGTAACATCGGAATGACGTTTTCGGGAAAATATACCGAGGTGCTGCGATTTTTAGCTTCTTTATCCAGTGCGCTATTCACTTGCACATAATGCGAAACATCGGCTATCGCAACCAGTAATTTCCAACCTTTAGGCGTTTTTTTGCAATACACCGCATCATCAAAATCGCGGGCATCTTCGCCATCAATCGTGACCAGCGGGACTTTCCGCAAATCTTCCCTATGTTCTTTTGCCGATTCAGGCACTTCCGGGCTTAATAATTTGATCTCGCCAAGCAATTCTTCAGGCCAAATATATGGCAAG
This sequence comes from Methylovulum sp., assembly GCA_030689765.1. GTDB lineage: Bacteria > Pseudomonadota > Gammaproteobacteria > Methylococcales > Methylomonadaceae > Methylovulum. The sequence goes on along the minus strand of JAUYEP010000340.1, from coordinate 5,515 downwards.
TCATGGGAGCGGATCGCCATCTCGATTTCCATACCGGGTGCCAAATGGTCACCCAATACTTCAACAATGCGACCAATAGGCTGGCGCAGCTTGGTCGGTTGTTCGACGATTTCAGCAACAACGATTTGCCCTTGTTTGGCGTTGCCTACGCCGTCTTTTTGCAATAATACGGTTTGCGCAATATTTTTATTGTCGGGTACGACATAAGTAAAGCCATCTTCCTTGTAAAGCCGTCCGACTATTTGATGGGTATTGCGTTCCAGAATCTCAACTACCGCACCTTCCCTACGACCTTTTTTGTCAATGCCAGCAATACGCACCATGGCACGGTCGTTATGCAGCAAAGGATTCATTTCCCTCGGCGATAAAAATAAATCATCTGAGCCATCATCAGGGCGTATAAAACCAAAGCCGTCGGCATGACCAATAATACGGCCAACAATCAAATCCTTGTTGTTAACCAAGCAATAGCGCTGCTCACGGTTAAATAACAATTGTCCATCGCGCTCCATCGCCCTGAGACGACGACGCAGGGCTTCCAATTGATCTTCGGTTTCAAGCGAAAACGCATCGGCGATTTCCTTACGCTGTAGCGGCTTTCCTGCGTGTTCAATAAATTGGAGAATCAACTCCCGACTGGGAATAGGATTTTCATACTTTTCAGCCTCGCGCTGTGCGTATGGATCTTTTGTTGAACTAAAATCAACATTTTTTTTAGACTTCGATGGCATTTAACTAATGAGTAGGAGAGTGGCTAGAATAAGCTGATGTTTATATGATACATGCTTAGTCTATTGATTAGAATTGAAAATAGACCTTTTGACAAGTGCCGCTGAATCTCCATCAGGCAAGTGCATGGGGCTAGCTATCGGCTGTTACCGATGTAAAATTAATTTCAATACCAGCTTGCTGCCAAAATAAGCCAGTAACAACAGGATAAATCCGCATACAGTCCATTGTATCGCTGTTTTCCCGCGCCAGCCATAACGGCTTCGACCTAGTAACAGCCCTGAAAATATTAGCCATGCCAGTATTGATAACACGGTTTTATGCACCAAATGTTGGGCAAATAAATCTTCTATAAAAATAAAACCACTCACCAAGGCAAGCGTCAGAAAAAAAAGTCCCGCAGTCAACATCTGAAATAACAATGATTCCATGGCTTGTAGCGAAGGTAAGGATTGAATAAAACGCTTGGGGGGATGACTCTTGAGCTGTTGATCCTGAATGGCGAGCAACGCCGCTTGCAGTGCCGCGATATTTAGTAGGCTAAATGCAATAATGGACGTCAGAATATGACCGGTCATTGCCCAGTTGTAAGTCAATAGCGACTGCGATTTATCATCAAAATTAAGCTCTAGACCGAGCATGATAGCCGCAATAGGAAACACCACGACGCCAAGTTTTTCAACGGGCTTTTTTAGTGCCGCCATTAGCAAAAGTAAAGCAACGATCATCGCAACAAGTGACGCTGTACTAAAAAAACTAAAACTGAATCCGTTATTTTTATGAAACGCCAGCACTATATATAAGGTATGGAGGCTTACTGCCACCCAAGCCAGATAAATTGGCATGCGTTGAGGGCTATTTTGAGTAATAGAAACGTGATCAACATGGCGAATGATAAGCGCGGTGCTTAGTAAATACATGCCAATTGAAAGAGTAGTGAGCACGACGTAAGTCATTGGTTTTTATATGCGCTTAGATAAAGAGACGGTGTTCACTGAATAGTTTTGCAATAATTGCTGCTGATGCAAAGGCCTCAATGGGTATGGTAAACTACTGCTTTAAATAGTCCTAGCTCAATGTGCTAGCGAGCCTTTCCTTACATCATAATAATAATATGTTTGATAATCTAACCGATCGATTAAGTAATACCATTAAAAAACTTAAAGGTCAGGGCCGCCTGACTGAAGACAACATTAAGGAAACCCTGCGCGAAGTGCGCATGGCGTTGCTTGAGGCTGATGTCGCACTGCCTGTCGTCACGGACTTTATTGAACGGGTCAGAGCAGGCGCATTAGGTCAGGACGTTCAGAGCAGCCTTTCTCCGGGGCAATCAATGATTAAGCTGGTTCAGGCTGAACTGGTTAAGGTGATGGGTGAAGCTAATGAAAGCCTTAACCTAAAAGCCGTTCCTCCTGTGGTGATTTTAATAGCTGGCTTACAGGGTGCCGGTAAAACAACCACGGTGGCAAAACTGGGCCGCTGGCTGCAAGAAAACCAAAAGAAAAAAGTCGGCGTAGTCAGTGCCGACGTTTACCGCCCTGCAGCAATAAAACAGTTGCAAGTGCTTGCCAACGACTTGTCACTGGACTTTTTTGACAGCGATATTTCACAAAACCCTGTTGATATTGCAAAAAATGCGATTGCAGCCGCCAGAAAAAAATTCCTTGATGTCATTATTGTCGATACCGCAGGCCGCTTGCATATCGACAATGAAATGATGGGCGAAATCAAAGCATTACACGCCGCCATCAAGCCTACCGAGACGCTGTTTGTGGTGGATAGCATGACAGGGCAGGATGCCGCTATTACCGCAAAAGCGTTCAATGATGCACTGCCTTTAACCGGCATAATCCTGACCAAAGCTGATGGTGACGCCAGAGGCGGGGCGGCGTTATCGATACGCCATATCACTGGCAAGCCCATCAAATTCATTGGGGTAGGCGAAAAATCCAATGCCCTGGAGCCGTTTTATCCCGACCGCATCGCTTCGCGCATATTGGGCATGGGCGACATACTCGGTCTGATTGAAGAAATCGAGCAAAAAGTTGACAAAGAAAAAGCCGAAAAATTGGCGCGTAAATTACAGAAGGGCAAAGGCTTTGATCTGGAAGATTTTCGCGAACAATTGCAGCAAATGCAGAGCATGGGCGGTATCGGCTCGATGATGGACAAATTGCCTGGTATCAATAGCGTCCCTCAAGAAATGAAAGACAAGCTCAATGACAAAATGCTGGCACGGCAAATTGCAATCATTTGCTCAATGACTATGCAGGAAAGGCGTTTTCCTGACCTGATTAAAGGCAACCGCAAGAAGCGTATTGCTGCAGGTTGCGGGCAAGAATTGCAAGATGTCAACCGCATATTGAAGCAATTTCTGATGATGCAAAAGATGATGAAGAAATTAAAAAATGGCAATATGGCCAGCATGGTGCGCGGTTTCAAAAGTAATGTTCGTGGCGGCATGAGAAGATAACTTGTAACTACCCTTATCAGACTGTGTGCCGGAGTTCAACGGCTTTAGCCGTTGAAAAAATGGCTGAAGCCATTTTACTCCCAGTTATTTATTAATGGCTTGGCTCATAGGTGAGTAGTTACGATAATTTTTGACATTGCCAACCGTCTGCGTATTCATTAAGCGTTATTTATTGCTAATTTATTCTTCACTTATCAATAAATTCGCGTAGAATGCGCGGGCTAACAATTATTGAATGTTTTTTTGAGGAAATTAGATGGTAACTATTCGTCTTTCAAGAGGCGGCGCTAAAAATCGCCCCTTTTACCACGTTGTTGTAACCGATAGCAGAAGCGGTCGTGATGGCCGTTACATCGAACGTATCGGATTTTTTAACCCACTCGCGCGTGGCAACGAAGAAAGATTGCGTTTAGACAATGAGCGGGTTGAATATTGGAAAGCCAACGGCGCACAACCTTCTGACCGTGTTGCCAGATTGATTAAAGACGCATTAAAAGCGGCTGCATAATTCACTTGCAAAGTATAGGGCTAGTCAACGTTGGAGAAATATCCGGCGTTTTTGGTGTAAAAGGTTGGGTTAAAGTATTTTCCTTTACTGAGACCCGAGAGAATATTTTGAATTATTCTCCTTGGCTTTTAAAAAAGAACAGTGAAACCAAATCGTTAAACGTTACTGACGGCATTCTGCAAGGCAAGACGGTAATAGCCCAGCTGGACGGTATCGATGATAGGGGCCAAGCTGCAAGCCTTATCGGTTGGGAAATTTTTGTAACGCCCGGGCAATTGCCTAAAGCCAAACAAGACGAATATTACTGGTCTGACTTGATCGGTTTAACCGTTGAGACAACAGCGGGGGTGCAATTAGGCCTCATTGACAATCTGCTGGAAACAGGAGCCAATGATGTCGTTATCGTCAAAGGTGACCGGGAGCGGGCCATTCCCTTTTTACAGGGAAAGATTATTATTAATATTGATCTCCAAGTAGGCACAATGATTGTCGATTGGGATCCTGATTTTTAATGGTGCTTATGCGTTTTGATGTTGTAACGTTATTTCCTGAAATGGTTACAACAGCGGCAAGTTATGGTGTGACAGGCAGGGCACTGGAACGCAATATTGCTACTCTGGCAGTATGGAACCCCAGGGATTACACATACGACAAGCACAAAACCGTTGATGATCGGCCTTACGGCGGCGGCCCTGGGATGGTAATGAAATATCAGCCCTTGCACGACGCAGTGACGGATGCAAAAAAGATAACTACGGTGACTGAAAACCGCAAAGTGATATGTCTTAGCCCGCAAGGCAAACCAATTACCCAAGATTTGTTATCGAAAGCAGTTAAGCTTTCGCAATTGATTTTAATTGCGGGGCGTTATGAAGGCATAGACGAACGTTTTGTTGAATTGGATTGTGATGACGAATGGTCCATCGGTGATTATGTCATCAGCGGCGGTGAACTTGCGGCACTCATAGTCATTGACGCCATAACCCGTTTACTGCCGGGCGTACTTGGCGATGCCGAATCTGCAGTGCAAGATTCTCATGTCAGTGGCTTGCTGGATTGTCCCCACTTTACCCGACCCGAACAACTTGAAGCCTGTTCAGTACCCGATGTGTTAATGAGCGGCAATCATGCCGATATAGCGCGTTGGCGAATGAAACAAGCACTTGGAAGAACCTGGCAGAGACGGCCAGATTTATTAAAAAAAAAGAATTTAAACGCAGAACAGGAACATCTGCTGAAAGAATTTATAGTGGAATTGAATTAAGGTGTAGTGATGAGCAATATTATCGATGAATTAGAAGCGCAACAGTTAAAACAAATCCCTGAATTTAACCCAGGTGATACCGTCGTTGTGCAGGTTAAAGTAAAAGAAGGCGAGCGTGAAAGAATCCAGGCTTTTGAAGGTATCGTGATCGCAAAACGTAACCGTGGTTTAAACTCGGCTTTCACCGTCAGAAAAATTTCTCACGGCACGGGTGTTGAGCGTGTTTTCCAAACACACAGCCCTATGATTAGTGAAATCACCGTTAAACGTCGTGGTGATGTCCGTCGTGCCAAACTGTATTATCTGCGTGACTTGACAGGTAAAGCGGCGCGTATTAAAGAAAAGCTTTAAGCGGTTTTTCTGCATTATGTGGCATAAAAAAGGCAACTTAGCGTTGCCTTTTTTATGCTTGCAAGAAATCAGTTGATTACAGCGGTTTCATTCGTCGTTAATAATTTAAATCGGGTACGGACAAGGCTTAACCGTTCGTCCTGAGCTTGTCGAAGGATGAGCGGTTAAGCCGTTCATGGTTCGACAAGGC
>JAUYEP010000397.1 GCA_030689765.1 Methylovulum sp. | reverse complement strand
TTGCAGATAATTGCTATATTTTTAGGTTTTTCTATCACAAAATCTGGCTTGAAACAGCAGTTATCTGTATGAAATAACGTGATTATTTATTTAACACTATGATTTTTAATAAATAAACTTGTGTAGATACTTATGCCTTTGACCGCCATGTTAGGCAGCATAAGTATCTACACATCTTTTATTAGTTCTTGTAAAACAAATAGTTAGCATATTTGACGAAAAGTGGCAATTTCATAAAAATCAAATGGTTGCAAAACTTGTGTAGATACTCATGTTTCAAAGGGGGGAACCCGATTGCCGTTCGTTGCTGGAGAGTTGTGTATAAAGATGAGTGCTATCCATCGGCAAGGTGGGGATAGCGTACGCTTGCTTTGAAACTGGGCAGCCCCATTAAAATTGATTACGTTCAGACTGGTGCCTCTAAATTAGCAATAGATGCGTTTTCAGCCCCATTTTTTGTGTCATTGATATTATTGAGTAAATGTATCAAGGCATCAAGTATGCCATTGGCAACCCGATGAGGTGGTAATTGGCAAAAAGCTTGCCAGGCGATGGATGCAACCTCGTCGTAGTGCCCATTATGCTGGGGATGGGATTGCAGCCAACAAATCCTGACGGCATGACTCATGACCACATCCGTGACTAACGTATCATTAATACACATTGAATTATCACGAAAAATTGATGCCATCGCTTTGATGGCTTCCACCGTTAACTGGCGATACACCGAAGATTCAATTTTGTTGAGCAGATGGTTGACCTTTAACTTGAAGGTTTGCTCGCCCGAGGTCATTTGTGACAATATGGTTTCGCTGTCCAACCGCATTTTACTGTTGAGTTTTTCACCGACCGTCAAGCCCTTGCAATGATGCAGAACACTCCATACGCTGGCAAAAAAGGCGTCGTTTTCCCGACCGACACTACCTTGGCGCTCACGCCATTCGTACCAGTCTGCGCTTTCCCCATGATCTTTTGCATCCATCGCCTTGGAAAAACGCGCACAACTCAAATTATCGCACTCGCCTTCATAATGCAGCGTTTCTGTCTGACCCAGTTGACTTTCCGTGTTGCTGTAGTCGGCTAAGGTCTCGTGCACTTTTTTTGACAGTTGGTAAGGCGATAAAAACAGGATGTCATTAAATGCCTGATCCGGTGTGCAACCCCGTTCGCGTTGTTGCCTGACCAAAACCAGCTGGAGTATGTGCCCTACCCTGACCGTGTGCATATCAGCGAACAATTCAGGATTGGATTTGATCAACATGCCCAGATACAGGATCAGTTCCTGGATGATGATGATTTCACTGGCATTGTTATTGTTGTAGGTACGGATAGCGTGCAGGATTTCTGATGAATCAGCGGGCCTTGTCAGCGTTGCCCTGCTGCTGTAGGCGCGTCCGACCGTTAATAAATGTTGGCGCACCAGTATGTCGGTCGCCGCTTGCTCCAGATTAATATCATATTTACCGAGCAATCCGGCGCAACGCCTTACGATATACCAGGCGTGTTGATCGCCTGCCCGTTCATAAAGCTCATCAAGCAAATCCCGCACACAGCAAGGCCGGCCTTCATGGGCGGTCAAACCGATGTCGTAATCGATGCCATGACGCTGCCCCAATAGGCTTAATGCTTCGAGTTGCACATAAAGGTTGGCGCTGGTTTTCAATTGCCCGATTAACACATCGTCTTCACTGATTTCCCAACTATTCAACAGCAACATATCCAGCGGCGCGGAAGGCATATCACCGACTGGCATCACTTGAAAAAACGGCCGTTCGGCTTCCTGCCAGGAAGCTTGCGAAAAGTGAAAATCATGCAGGTAGTTAATTTTTTCATGGCAGGAACTGTCGGCAAATTCAGTAAGGCTGCCTAAGCGCACCGGAATGCCGTTGATAACGCCTTGTTGCAATTCGGTAATGAATTCAATCAGTACGGCACGGTTATCTGTTTTCAGCATGTTCTGTTTGACGCTCATGACAATCAACGGATTTCCGGCCCTGTCCCAATACTTATAGATATACGACAATTCCAGACGCAGGCGATGAATCAGCAAGCGGTTATCCATTGCCAAATAAAAGCCTTTTTGATTAAGGCATTGCGGTAAAAAAATGAGCTGCTCACCGGATAGGATATAGAGCTTGGACGTCGCCAGTGTACGCAGTTGCCTTAATGGCCTGCCCGTCAGCCCAATACGGTCGTTTCTGCCGACATGCGTGTAAGCTTCTGCCAGTTCGCTGGCATCCCGGAACTGAATGGGTGATATGTCAGCAAGCGTTTGTGTCGGAATGCCGCAATCAAGCAAATCGTTTTGCACGCTTTCATCCTGCGCCAGTATCGCAATCTGTAAGGTGTAACCACGCGCTTGCTTAACGGTTTTATGTCGTCCTAACGGGTCAATATCGTCAGTTGTCAGCAAGCCTTCCTGAATCAGGCTGCCCAATACAAACAGGCTCTGCGCCCAGACCAACGGTATATTTTCGTTCGGCACCCGCACCTGGCTGTGTGGATGGGCTTTTTCTGCATCGATCAATTCGCGCGGGACGCTATACAATTCAGGCAATAACCATTGTCCGTGTTCCTCAACCAGCAAGCCTTCAAGTTTGTTGCGATAAGCCGCTGCCGCGCCACTATTGCCGGAAAACAGGTTGTTTAGCAATAAGTAGCTAAAAAATAACGGCCATTCACACTCAATAGCCATGAATTGCTTTAATTCCTGAGGGTTATAGTGCAGACGGTGGCTGTCTTCAATAACGGTCTGATGACCGTCCAGCAAAAAGCGCTTGCATCCGTAGCGGCCTTCCAGTTTTTCGCAAATCAACGCCTCGGTTTTTTTTCGGATAGCCTGATTATCAACGGCAAACGCCGGAAATCCGGTGATGCAGAGGACAGCCGAATCCACTTCTTTGGACATCGATTCTCTGGGCAGCAACGACTCCAGCGTGATGCGTGTCCGCGCAATGTCGTCGCTGATGACATGGATAATCGACGCTTGTCCGCCGTCCTTGCCAAACAGGTTGAATCCCGACATCGCCTCCAGCGCCGCTTTCGCCATGCCGATAGAGCTGGCATTGAGTTCGGCAATACCATGATTGATTTTATTGCCACGCTCCCAAATACCGTAATCCGGTGTGCGGTAAGTCCGGCTGACATAATGCACGAGGTTTTGCACAAAATTGACTTCGTCTATCGTAAACACAATCCGTAAACCGGACGCCGTCATTTGGGCCAGCATCAACAGAAATAAAGACGTCGCATCCAGCTGTAAATGCCCCCATTCATGATCGCCCACCACCACGCCGCCGGTTTTTGTGTCGTACTTGGCATGCAAGGCATCCAAAGGATTTTGTGTGTGCTTGAACTTTTCAACTTTATGCGCCTGGCGCATCATCGCCGTCAGCAATCCACGCATCAGTTTGACAACACTTTGCTCAAGCAAATAGGCGCGTCCGTTATCATCTCCCACGCGCCGGTAAGCCAGCGCCAATCCCCATGCGGCAAGAATGCTGTAGACATTATCCCTTACCCAGGCATCGGTGTAATTGCCGTGTATATTGACAGCGGTACTGGCTGGCAACAAGCCGGTCACCCAATCCTGTCGGCTTAAAATGATGCCCTGTACCTGCTTGAAATAAGTGTCTAGCTTGTCGTGTTGAGTCGGTTTCATAGTTATCGCCATTTAGAAATAGGCTCTTGTCGGGCTGAAGGTAACCCTCAGCGGAATCCGGTAGAGGGTTAAACCTGTATTTTTCCTACACACGATTTCACTGCCTATAGATAGGAGTCCAAGGCAAGACTTGGATTACACAAAACATCCAAAACGTGTTTTGGACTCCTAAACAACAGATTTAACCCACTACCCGGAATCCATAGTAATTAGCAATTATTACGCCATATTACTTAATCGATGGGGGGTAACGGCTTGATTTTCATAGTGTCTAGGGCATAATTAAACGTGCCGAAGAATCCATATCAACAATAACCGAATCGACGCTTAACGTTATTCCGCACCAATTTGAACGCAGCAACCCGTGTTTGCACTGAAAATGCCCGCAACATTAAATTAGCGCGGGAACAACTAAACTGTAGAGACGTAGCACCGCTACGTCTGCACTGCTCGTCTACACCACCACTTTGTCAGTATGCCGTGCGTAATCCATAGACGTAGCGGTGCAGACGTAGCGGTGCAGACGTAGCGGTGCTACGTCTCTACAGCGATAAAAAACGCTGTCATTGA
>JAUYEP010000392.1 GCA_030689765.1 Methylovulum sp. | reverse complement strand
GAAACAGCAGTTATCTGTATGAAATAACGTGATTATTTAATTAACACTATGATTTTTAATAAATAAACTTGTGTAGATACTTATGCCCCTTCAGGGGGATTCTTAAAGTTGACAACGATGCACCAGCATCGTTATCCTTTGCGGTAACCTCCCCGTTTCGCATGGCTGCTGGCTGCGGTAGCAGCCTTGCAGTCATGGGGATGCCCCTCGCGGGTGTGGCTTTGTCATCCGACAGATGAGGCCGGCTGTGGATTGAAACATTGAATTTTTCGCTTAAATCCCATATTCTTTCACGCTTTAACTTTTAGCCGGGCTGTAATCCTATCCTTAAAAACTACAGCCCTTTTTTAACACCAAGAGAGGTCAATATGAAAAAAACATTAATAACATTGGGTATTGCTTTAGTTACTTTAAGTGGACAAGCGTTTGCTGATGAGCAAATTGAAATTGGTAAAAAGATTTATGAACGTGCGTTTGGTCGTGGTTGCGGCACTTGCCATGACATCGCGTCAAACCCACAATTGACTGCTTTGATCAAAGCAGGCCAATTGGACAGGGCAAAATTTGAGGCCGTCCTTAAAGAAGGCAAAGGCGGCATGCCCAAAGCCATCGAAGAAATCATGAAGAATAAAGCGGTTGAAAAAGCAGGCTACGGCGAAGATCAAGCGGTTGATGCCTTATACAAATATGTAGAGTCTAAATAAGCCTTTAGCTCCGACATAAAAAAAGCCGCTCCAGTCAAAGACCGGAGTGGCTTTTTTATGCCCGTCGTTTAATGTCGGCTTAAATAACGGATAATCGTTTCTTTAGACGGCAACTTTTTAAGGTTTGTAATCCAAATGCCAGCCACGGCCGCCAGCATCAAGCCGCACGAGGCAAAACTCAAATAAATAAGCCGCTTTAACTGCGACATTTCCTGCATGAGTTGCTTGTTATCAATGGCCTGTTCATTTTTGACGGGTTCTGAATAAGACCGCAACACTTTGACATCATTTTTTAAATCTTCGATCGTACCCAGCGAATTAGTCACGGCGCCGCTACGCAGGCTTTCCTCCAGCGATCTGAGTTTGCTTTCAATAGAACCGCTAACCAAGCCAACAAATTGCCCTTTCAAGGTATTAACTTCTGCAGACAACATCGGGTTTGCATCGCTAACAACCTCAGCAGCTGTGACTTTTTTATAGCTGGATAAAAAATTATCAGAAGGAAGCAATATAAAACCGGCAACAAAAATGACCGTCATCAGAAAAAAAACACCGCCTAACAACCATCTGTTCGCTTTCATTAATTGTTGATGTGACGGAATGCTGTGCAGGACAACGAGTTTTGAATCTATATTTGCTGAATTTATTTTATCTTTATCACTCATTATCACTTCCTCTCAATCCAGGCAATAAGGCCGCTTGGTCGGGCAATTATCATCACTGCGTTTTCAACCGCTTAACCGCAGCAATCCGCATCCTCAGCGCATTCAATTTTATGAAGCCTTCCGCATCTTTTTGGTTATACGCGCCGCCGTCTTCTTCAAATGTCGCAATACTTTCATCAAACAAGCTGTCAGTATCGGATTGGCGTCCAACCACAACCACATTGCCTTTATACAGTTTAAGCCTGACTTTACCATTGACCGAAACCTGTGAGGCATCAATCATCGTTTGCAGCAGCAGGCGTTCAGGACTCCACCAATAACCGTTATAAATCAAAGACGCATAACGTGGCATTAATTCATCTTTTAAATGCGCAACTTCCCTGTCCAGCGTCAACGATTCGATGGCGCGGTGCGCTTTCAGCATGACCGTGCCTGCCGGTGTTTCATAGCAGCCGCGTGATTTCATGCCGACATAGCGGTTTTCAACAATATCCAGCCTGCCGATGCCATTTTCGCCCGCGATCTTGTTTAATTTTGCCAGGACTTGTGCGGGTGAATGTGGCTTCCCATCAATCGCGACAATATCGCCCTGGCGATAAGCCAGTTCAATATAACAGGCTTTATCGGGGGCGGCTTCTGGGGAAACTGTCCAGCGCCACATGGCTTCTTCTGGCTCTGCCCAAGGATCTTCCAACACCCGGCCTTCGTAGGAAATATGCAGCAAGTTCGCATCCATCGAATAAGGTGATGACTTGCCTTGTTTCATTTCTACTGGGATACCATGTTTTTCGGCATAATCCAGCAGGGTTTGCCGTGAAGTCAAATCCCATTCACGCCAAGGCGCAATAACGTGAATATCAGGGCGCAACGCATAAGCGCCCAGTTCAAAACGTACCTGGTCATTGCCTTTGCCGGTAGCGCCATGCGCAATCGCGTTCGCGCCGGTTTCATTGGCAATTTCGATCAAACGCTTGGCAATTAACGGGCGGGCAATCGACGTGCCTAACAGATATTCACCTTCATAAACCGTATTCGCACGGAACATCGGAAATACGAAATCACGCGAAAATTCTTCGCGTAAGTCGTCAATATAGATTTCCTTGATGCCTAACGCCTGCGCTTTGGCGCGGGCAGGTTCAACTTCTTCACCCTGCCCTAAATCTGCGGTAAAGGTGACGACTTCACACGCATAAACATCCTGTAACCATTTAAGGATAACGGAAGTGTCCAAACCTCCGGAATAAGCCAATACCACTTTATTGATTTCCGACATAACATCCAGTGCCTTGAGTTAAAAAATGTTACGGATTATACCCGAAAATGGGATTTACGGCAGAATCGATAGCCAAGGTTATGCCATGAAAGGATCATCCCTCACCAGCCCTAACATCAAACTCAATCTTCCAGCGCCCGCTGTCCCGTTGCGATACCGCATTGAGTTCCAGCGTACCCACTTCAGTTATCGCGGCACACAAATGCACAGGCACGACTTCTCCAGGGCGATGGTCTTCCACCGGCAAGGTAATTTCAATTTCAGCCAGTTCGGACAGCTCTTCATCCGTCCAGTAATCCAGGCGTGTGCCTACCCTGTCTTCACGGCGGGTATTCGATGCAAAAAAGCGGAAGCGCACCGGCTCGCCGATAACCAAACCGAATTCATCATCGGGCAATTCTTCCTGCGTACCTTCTTCCATACCGAATGGCGCGATACACAAAGCTTCCAGTTCCGGCGCCATGCCCGGTACCGCAGGCATTGAGCTTTCCACGCCGACATAATACGACGCCGCCGTGCCGCCTTTGATGCGCACGCCTTTGCCTTTGCGTACAAAGCCATAATAAGCCGCGCCCCGGGCAACTGCCAGATCGAGATCGGCACCCGCCAATAAACGGGCTTCAGGTGCAAGTTCTGCGGTCAGCCATGAATTCAGCACCTCCATTAAACGTTTTGCCAAATCCCCCGCCTTTAATACGCCGCCGTTAAACAGGACGGCCGTAGGATGCAGAAAAGTGGCGTGTTCGGGCAGATTGACATCAGGCAAATCGTTGGTGGCGTATTGCTGTTTAGATAGAAACGCCGCCAAATGACGGGTAATTCCCGCATCTTGTGCATAAGGCAAACCAGCGGTACGCAAACCGGTACGGGTACGGCTTACGGGCCGGTCGCCTACCGCCACTCTGGGCAAAAAGCCTTCAACGAGAACCCGCTGGACTTCTTCGCGCGTCAATTCGGTACGCAACGTGCCACCAATTAATGAAGAGCCCCGATTGGCGACGACTAACGGAATGTTCTCGATGCTGTCGTCGTTAAACAACTTTTCCTTGGCTTCACGGCAGCCATGCGTCAGCGCCTGTAATTGCCAAGGTTGCAGACGTTGGCCTTCTTGTTCCAGCTTGGCTTTGACAGTGTAAGCTAAGGCCAGATCCATATTATCGCCGCCGAGCAAAATATGGTCGCCGACGGCAACACGCGTCAGCTCAAGATTGCCGTTTTGCTGGGTCACCGCGATTAACGATAAGTCAGTGGTGCCACCACCAATATCGATGACCAGGATGACATCGCCGCAAGTGGCTTGTTTACGCCAGTCACCGCAGCTTTTTTCAATCCAGCTGTACACGGCGGCTTGAGGCTCTTCCAGCAGAATCGCCTGATTAAGCCCAACGGCGCGGGCGGCTTCAACGGTGAGTTCACGCGCTGCCGGATCAAATGATGCCGGTACGGTAATGACCAAATCCTGTTGTGCCAGCGGGGCATTAGGATACTTATAGTGCCAGGCATCACTGATATGCTGCAAATACGCAACACTGGCCTGAAAAGGTGAGACGCGTTCGACATCTTCTGGGGCTTCAGTGGGCAAGATTGGCGATTTACAATCCACACCCGCATGACATAGCCAACTTTTGGCGCTGGACACCAGGCGAATAGGCGTTTTGCTGCCCAGATTGCGGGCGATTTCACCCACCAGAAACTCCGGTTTTGCAGTCCAGGGTAAGGCTGTAGAACCTTCCGCCAACTCAGCTTCATGTGCCTGATATAAAAATGACGGCAGTTGATAGCTGTCTTCAATCATGCCAGGCGCGGTCAATTGCGGTATTGCCATGACCTGCTGGACAAATTCATCATCAGTGGCATCGATTTTGGCATAGGACAACACGCAGTGCGTGGTGCCTAAGTCGATACCCACAGAAAACCGTTGATGCTCTGGTGTGTTTACGATTGGATCGGGGGCTGTTTGCGGCTCTACGGCTTCAATAACAGGCTGCTGAGTTTCCATCAATGTACTGGCTATTTCATTGATGGACATTTCAGGTTCTGGCACTTCAGGCTTCGAAGGCGCTTCGGCCTTTGAAGGCACAGCATCCGGCTTAGGTTCCTGCATTTTTTTTAAATGGTCGAACAAGCTCATAAATCAACCTCGGCGGCAGCAATAATGGCGGCGTTATAGCCCTGAGTCAGTTTTGGCAATCGGGTGCTGGTCACTTGCCAACCCTTATGGATCAACGCGCCAGTAAACGGCGCTTTACCAACGATATTACCCGTCAAACGCACCAGAGAGGCATCAAAGCCCTGCGGCAGAGTGATCCTTGAGCCTTCCTGTTCACCACGCACTGGCGCCAGGGTAAAATGTTCATTCAGCACCTTAGTGCAACCTTCATGGACAACGCGTGCGACAACACCTATATCAGCATCGCTGAACGCGGCAATGTCTTCTTTGATGAAATCGATAAAACGCGCTTCTTTTTGTAACAAGCCCAATAATTGCAATGCGGCATCGGGGGTGGACTCTTTTAACACAACGGGTTCTGGCGCAGGGGCATGGACAATTTTTTCAACGACTTTTTCAACAACTTGGACAACAGGTTCCGGTGCAGATGCGGCTTGTTGGATAACCGATCCTGCCGGTTTTTTCTTGAATAAGCTGATAACCATCACCAGCAACAACACAATCAGCATCAGCGATAACAATGCAACCGTGCCCGCCAGGCACACATGCCATAAATCAAATGTCGTAGGTTTTATTGATAAATCAATCGTGTATAGTGTATTCATCGGTAGTGGGTGCTTGTAGTTATTGTGGTTGGCCTGATTTACGCGCGGCCTCGGAGAACATCATGCCTTGCAGGGCATCCCGCGTGGTTTGTATGCGCATCTGTTTTAAATGCCGGTCGGCAATAATGCCCGGCACCTTTTCGGCGATATAAACTTCGCGCATCAACGCTAAAACCGGTTCGCATTGCTTGATGATGCCATCGGTCGCGCGGCGGGTGTCCTGTTGTTGATAAACGGGCTTTTGCATTTCGTCAGAGACACATTTTTTATATTGATATTTGGCCTGCTGAATTTTAGCTATCGTGGCATCCGTCAGCTCGGTGTTATGCCATTCATTTTTGGCATCATTAGCGAAGGCGTTAATACCGACCAGCAAAAGGACAAAGAATAGGATTTTTTTCATGGTATTCCTTATAAGAGATGAGTGGAATGTTTGAGCGGTCAATTTTACGCTAACTGGTCAGCCAAAAATAGAACGCAAATGCCAAAAGTAGGCGCCTCTAGGCGACGCTGAGTGTATGATTAACACAGATTTTTCATGACACTTTACGTTCCCACGCAGAGCGCTCATCGTTATACACAACTCGCCTACGATGAATGGCGAGTTGATTCCCCCCTTTGAAAAAGGGGGGTTTGGGGGGATTTATTCGACTCCCCCATTACTCCGCAAATCCCCCCAGCCCCCTTTATGCCCTTGGGTGCTTTTACAAAGGGGGGGGTCTTACAGATCGGACTTGTGT
>JAUYEP010000330.1 GCA_030689765.1 Methylovulum sp. | reverse complement strand
ATTTCGCGCAAGTCAGACAACCCTTCTATTACGCGTGACGTATCAGGTGAGGGTGTGCAACAAGCTTTGCTTAAATTGATTGAGGGTACCAAGGCTTCGATTCCTCCGCAGGGTGGACGTAAGCATCCTAATACTGAGTTTTTGCAAGTGGATACCACCAATATATTGTTTATTTGCGGTGGTGCATTCGATGGTTTGGAAAAAGTTATTCGCAATCGCTCTGAAAAAGCGAGTATTGGTTTTTCCGCTAATCTGGCTAAGCGTGATGATGACAAAGACATCGGGGCGGTGTTACGCGAGGTAGAGCCTGAAGACTTAATCAAGTTTGGTCTGATCCCTGAGTTTGTTGGACGCTTGCCGGTAGTTGCTACGCTAGAAGGTTTGGATGAAGCTGCCTTGATGCAGATTTTGACTGAACCTAAAAATTCGCTCGTTAAACAGTATCAAAAACTGTTTGAAATGGAAGGCGTAGAGTTGGAATTTAGAGCTGATGTATTAAAGCTGATTGCCAAGAAAGCACTGACACGCAAGACGGGAGCACGTGGCTTGCGCTCTATTCTTGAAAACTCTTTGCTCGATACGATGTTTGATTTGCCTTCAATGGAAAACGTTAGCAAAGTTGTACTAGATGGCAATGAGGCGGGGCAAATTAATCCGATAGTGATGTATTCTGAAACACCGAAGGCTGCGTAAATCTCAAAACCGACAGTGCGAGGGCTTGAATTTCCTCGCACACTACCCAATCTGGCTCACATCGTTACCTTTAAAGATTGTACATCATGTCTGAACACGATCCGATCACCGCTGAATCTGTATTAATGCCATTGTTACCACTGCGTGATGTTGTGGTGTTTCCGCACATGGTTATCCCTTTGTTTGTGGGACGGGCGAAATCTATTAAGGCGCTTGAAGCGTCGATGGAGGCTGGGAAAAGTATCGTATTGGTTGCGCAAAAGTCGGCGGCAAAAGATGAGCCAGCGACAGAGGATATGTACCGAATCGGTAGCATCGCGAATATTTTGCAGATGCTGAAGCTACCCGATGGCACCGTGAAAGTGTTGGTAGAAGGCACGCAGCGCGCCAACGTGCTCAAGATATTTGATGACAAATCTCACTTTGATGCGGAAATTCAACCGGTGCCACCTGATGAAGAAATTGGTAATGAAGCCGAAGCGATGCGTCGTGCCTTGATCAACCAGTTTGATCAGTATGTGAAATTGAATAAAAAAATCCCACCTGAAATTCTGACTTCCTTGGCTGGTATAGATGATGCTGGCCGCTTGGCAGACACTATTGCCGCACATTTACCTTTGAAGCTAGAACAGAAGCAAGAAGTACTCGAAATATTTGATGTGCAAAAGCGCCTAGAGCACCTGCTCGGTTTGCTTGAGGCTGAGCTGGACATTATGCAAGTTGAAAAGCGCATCCGTGGACGTGTGAAGCGTCAAATGGAAAAAAGCCAGCGTGAGTACTATCTGAACGAACAAGTGAAAGCGATTCAGAAAGAGTTGGGCGAGGGTGAAGATGGCGCTGACATCGAGGATATTGAGAAGAAAATTAAGGCAGCGCACATGCATAAAGATGCGCGCACAAAAGTTGAAGCCGAACTTAAAAAATTGAAGTTGATGTCCCCTATGTCGGCTGAAGCGGCAGTGGTACGCAACTACATTGATATTGTGATTGGTTTGCCGTGGAAAAAGAAAACCAAAATTGATACCGACCTTAAGCACGCCGAAGGTGTGTTAGAGGCAGATCACTATGGTTTAGATAAAGTCAAAGAGCGTATTGTTGAATATCTCGCCGTGCAACAGCGCGTCGACAAGATGAAGGCACCCATTTTGTGTTTGGTCGGCCCTCCAGGTGTGGGTAAAACTTCGCTAGGTGAATCGATTGCTCGCGCGACTAACCGTAAATTTGTGCGAATGTCGCTTGGCGGGGTGCGTGATGAGTCGGAAATTCGTGGTCACCGTCGTACCTATATTGGCTCGATGCCCGGCAAGATTTTGCAAAACATGAGCAAGGTTGCGGTCAAGAATCCATTATTTTTATTGGACGAAGTTGACAAGATGGGCATGGACTTCAGAGGTGATCCGTCATCCGCGCTTCTGGAGGTATTGGACCCAGAGCAAAACCACACTTTTGTCGATCACTATGTTGAGGTTGAATACGACCTGTCTGACGTGATGTTCGTTGCAACATCCAATAGCATGAACATCCCTGCGCCATTGTTAGATCGTATGGAAGTGATCTTTGTGTCGAGTTATACCGAAGATGAAAAG
>JAUYEP010000388.1 GCA_030689765.1 Methylovulum sp. | reverse complement strand
CGTTTCCGGCGCTTGTGCCCCCCATTGCGCCGGAAACGCCAGTTTTCGCTTGCGCTCAAACAGGCTTATTCCGGCCTACAGATCTACCGTTGTTGCTGTAATCAACCTGATATGAAACCGCTGTAAGTCCGCACCTACAGCCCTAACCGACTTTGAAAGTGCTGTAATAAAATCTCCCCTAACCCCTCTTTTTCAAAGAGGGGGAACTGAATAAGTACATTAAACACAGCCCATGGCAATAAGCACACCTACCGCCCCATCCAAAATACTCAAAACCGTATTCGGCTATGACTGTTTCAGAGGTCAACAACAAGCTGTCATCGAGCATTTATTAGCGGGGCGAGATGCTTTGGTGTTGATGCCGACTGGCGGCGGCAAATCCTTGTGTTACCAAATTCCGGCCATCATCCGAAATGGTGTCGGTATTGTGATTTCACCTTTGATTGCGCTGATGCAGGATCAGGTCTCGGCGTTGTTACAACTTGGCGTCAAGGCCGCTTTTTTAAACTCTACCTTGTCGTTGGAACAAGCCAGGCTGATTGAGCAACAATTGGTCAATGGTGAACTGGATTTATTGTATATCGCTCCAGAACGGCTTACCGCCGCGCGTACCTCGGCGTTATTCGCCAGAATCAAAATAGCCCTATTTGCGATTGATGAAGCGCATTGCGTTTCACAATGGGGGCATGATTTTCGCGCCGATTATCTGCAACTTTCGCTGCTGCATGAACAATTCCCCGATATACCACGCATTGCATTGACCGCGACCGCCGATGAAAAAACCCAGCAGGAAATCATTCTGCGTTTGGGCTTGGAAAACGCCGCACTTTTTCGTAGCGGTTTTGACCGCCCCAATATCCGTTACCGAATCGTCCAAAAACAACAGGCCAGACAGCAATTGATGGCTTTTATCGAGGCTGAACATGTCGGCGATTCCGGTATTGTTTACTGTTTATCGCGTAAAAAAGTCGATGAAACCGCCGCATGGCTAAGTGAAAAAGGCATCAATGCCTTGCCGTATCATGCCGGTATGAGTAATGACTTACGCTATCGGCATCAGCACCGGTTTTTAATGGAAGAAGGCTTGGTGATGGTCGCTACGATTGCTTTCGGTATGGGCATCGACAAGCCTAATGTGCGCTTTGTCGCGCATCTGGATTTGCCCAAAAGCGTGGAAGCGTATTATCAAGAGACCGGACGCGCCGGACGTGACGGTTTACCGGCTAACGCGTGGATGGCTTATGGTTTGCAAGATGTCATCACGTTGCGCAAAATGCTGGCGGACTCGCAGGCGGATGAAGTGCATAAACGGGTTGAATACCACAAACTGGATGCCATGCTGGCATTGTGTGAACAGGTGCATTGTCGGCGGCAAGCCTTGTTGAACTATTTCGGCGATCAGCTAGAACAGCCTTGTGGCAACTGTGATACCTGCCTGGAACCTGTACAGACCTGGGATGGCACACTCGCCGCGCAACAGGCATTGTCCTGCGTTTACCGCACCGGGCAACGCTTTGGTGTCGCGTATCTGATCGATATTTTACTGGGCAAAACTACCGAGCGTGTCAAAAAATTCGGCCATGAAACCTTGTCAACCTTCGGCATCGGCAAGGCGCTGGATGAGCAGCAATGGTATTCGGTATTCAGGCAATTGGTCGCACGCGGTCTGGTTGCCGTCGATTTTGACCGTTTTGGGGCGCTGCAACTCACCGAAGTTTGCCGCCCCATTCTGCGCGGTGAACAGCAACTGATGCTGCGCAAGGATGCCAAGCAGGAAAAAACCAAGCGGATTAAACCTTCAGGCAAGTCGCCTAGTGGCACTCAAAATACGGCGTCGTTATGGGAAGCGTTACGCGCCAAGCGCAAAGAAATCGCGCAAGATCAGGATGTGCCGCCATACATTATTTTTAACGATGCGACATTGATGGCGATTCTTGAAACAAAACCCCAAAACCGCCAGCAAATGGCAATGATTTCTGGTGTTGGTACGCGCAAACTGGAACTGTATGCCGACAAGTTTTTAGCCGTGATCAGGGCTTTTTCCGATGCGGATAATGAGGTTTCCGATACTGTCAGCGAATCGGTCAACCTGTTCAGATTGGGCTTTACTGTCAAACAGATTGCACAAAAACGAGCCTTGAAGGAAACCACGATTTACGATCATCTGGCTCAACCGTTAGAGCAAGGGCAACTGGTCTTAGCCGATGTCGTGGAATTGCCTGAACAAGACCTTCTGCGCATAGAACAAGCGCTGTTGGATTTGCCCGCAGCGCAGCGCAATGCGCTCAAGCCTGTTTATGACGTGTTTGACGGGGTATACAGTTACGGGGTGTTACGGTGTGTACGTGCGGCCTTGCAGCATAAAACGGCTTAGGAATGAGCATAAATTAATTTCGACACTAAGGCGATTGCTGAGATAAATTTAGCCAAAAATAAGACTGTCTAAGCCCGAAAATGATTGAACCCTATTCGAAAGAAATTGAAGAACAAATGCAAGGATTGCATAGCC
>JAUYEP010000329.1 GCA_030689765.1 Methylovulum sp. | reverse complement strand
ATTCCCACGCCGGAGCGTGGGAACTATGTACAATATGGAAATAGAAAAAACCAATAAGAATAGTTGTTAATTACAGCAAGAACGGGCTACATAGCCCGTTCTTATTTATGCGGTTTTAATCCCAGCGATTGTCCCTGACCTGCACCATCCCCTTTTCAACACGCACCGGAAAACTGGCGATGTCTTCATAAGCCGGGGCTGATTTTACCGCGCCGGTTTTGACACAAAAACGGGCGCCGTGGCGGGGGCAGATGATCTCGTCACCAACCAATTCACCACTGGCAATTTCGGCGCCGTCGTGTGTGCAAACATCTTCAATCGCATAGCACTTGCCTGCAATTTTAAAGATAGCCACGTCTGTGCCATCAACATCAACAACCGTATTTTCGCCGTCTGCAAGCCCGTTTTCTGCAATGACATTAATCCAATCTGACATACCTTAACCTTTTAAATAAACATCATATCTTAGCAATTTGCCCTGAAAACTTTCATTAGGCTTACCGCCCAGAGGTTCGGCGTAATCAGGGCTTTTGACCACGACACGCTTGCCGGTAGCGTTCAATGCCGCAGCAAACAATTGTTCTTTATCTTCATCATCGCCCAGTAAATTCCGCAATATCATCATCGACTTCTTGGCGAGTGCTGATTTTTTTCGCTTGGGTGGAAACATCGGATCCAAATAAACGGCGTCCGGCGGCGTTGCCAGCGTTGCCAGCAAATCAATCGCATTGCCGGTCAGTAGCGAAGGCGCTTGTAACTGAAGCTTTTGCACCCAGTCTTCTTGCGCCAGACGCTTAAATCCATCGGCGAGCAATTGCGCCATCACCGGAGAGCGTTCGATACACAATAGCTCATAACCCATACGAAAAATATGCAGGCTATCTTGCCCCCAACCGGCCGTTGCATCCACTACGGTTTTAGTTTTGCGTCCCAATGCCTTTGCCAACGCGCCGTCTTTGGGTGCGGGCCATGAGCGCTGCTCACCTTGGCGCGGCCCAATCCCAACCGTTAAACCACCTTTTTTCAGCAAGTCTTTATCGAGTAGCTTTAGACAGCCCTCACGCCAACTTAGAAAAAAAGTTTCGTGTTGGTCGTAATGGGTTTCGGTGGCGGTTCGTAACGGCACGGCAAGCTGGTCAGCCAAATGCTGATACAGTAAAAATTCGCCCTGATTTTCGTAAAGCACGGCGAGTTTTCCTGTGTAGGGATTGGGTGGAGGCATCTGGGATTGTCTTAATCACCACGAAGAAAACACATCAAAAGTCATCGTGACCTTCGCGTCCTTCGTGGTTAAATTTGTTTATTCAGTAGAAATCGATTGGGTTTCGTTCTTCAAAGCGGCATCCAGCGTATGCCAGGCCAAAGTTGCACACTTTACCCGTGCCGGATACTCGCGCACCCCAGCCAGCACAGCCAGTTTACCGACCGCTTCGAGTTGAATGTCTTCGCCTTTGCCGGTGGTCATTTCGTGGAAGGTTTTAAACAGGGCTTCCGCTTGCGCTTCGGTTTTGCCTTTGATTATTTCCGTCATCAACGACACGGAGGCTGTGGAAATAGCACAACCAGACCCTTGGAAACTGGCATCTTGTATCGTGTCGCCGGTCATTTTTAAATACAGCGTCAAACGGTCGCCGCATAAGGGATTAAAGCCTTCCACCTTACGGTCGGCGTTGTCGATGACACGGAAATTGCGCGGGTTGCGGTTGTGGTCGAATATGACTTCCTGGTAGAGGTCGCGTAGGTCTTCAAACATGGATTTTCTCTAAATTCAGTATAAAAATGATAGGGTGATAATGTGTCCACAAAGGCGATTTGCTTACTTAAAAACGTCCTTCAAGATTTTCCAGCAACCGCTTACCGTGAATAATGGCAATAATCAGGATATTGCCTTCATTTACTTTATAAACAAGCCGATAACTATAAACAAAACGTTCCCTGATTTGTTTGTCGCCGATTTCTGGAACAATACGCCCAATGTAAGGATGTTCTGGAATTTCTTTGGCAACCGCCAAGATTTTATTCGCAACGGCTTTTGCATAAAAACGGGAATCTTTAGCGATATAACCGACAATTGAACCCAAATCTTCTATCGCCTCAGGCGACCAATCAACTACAACAGCCATTCGCTAAACTTTTGTTCGACATTGGCTTGCGAAACCGTGCCTTCATCGTTTGCCCGCTGCAAACCGCGCTGGATTTTTTCCATCACATACAAATGGTATTGGATGTCTTCCAAATGGCTGTTTTCCGGTAGGCGGTCCAATAGGGTTTTGACTTCGGCGATGGCGGTTGGCATGGGGTTATCCTTTTTTAATTTCAATAAGCTACATTTTAATTCTAGGATGTCTGATATTACGCGGTTAACCGTTCTTATCGGTGTTACACAGGTTTAAAGGAGGGCTAAATCGTTTGGAATTTTTGAAGTCATTATTTACTGCATTGCGTAAAAAAAGCTGCTGCTCCGAGTCGCTACCAACAATGCTATGAACTACAACACCTAGCTCATAAATATACTTGCCGTCTGTAAAGTAAAAAAGTTAAAAATACCCTCTTTCATATTTATAATTTTTAATTTGAGCCGGCTTTAACCTTAGTATCCATCGTTGGCACACAGCAATTATTTAATTACCCAAACACCTCAATCAAGCCTTTAATTCCACTGATAAACACATCAATCTCTTCCTTGGTATTGTACATCGCAAACGATGCCCTAGCCGTTGCCGGAACCTGATAAAAATCCATCACCGGCATCGCGCAATGATGCCCCGCCCTGATCGCAACACCTAAGCTGTCCAGCATGGTACCGATGTCGTGGGGATGGATTCTGTCCAGCACAAAAGACAAAATTGCGCCTTTATCCGTAGCTGTGCCGATTATCTTTAAGCCTTTTATTTGCAAGGCTTGCCCAGTTGCATAAACCAGCAATTCGTTTTCGTATCCGGCAATGGCTGCCATACCGATGTTGTTCAGGTAATCGATGGCAGCACCTAAGCCAACCACATCGGCAATGCTGGGCGTTCCGGCTTCAAATTTATACGGCAGTCCGGCGTAGGTGCTTTTTTCAAACGTGACCGTTTTAATCATATCGCCGCCGCCCTGGTACGGGGGCATGGCTTCCAATAAGGCTTGCTTGCCGTACATCACGCCGATGCCTGACGGCCCATAGAGTTTATGCCCTGAGAACACATAAAAATCGCAATCCAGTTCCTGCACATCAATGGGGAGATGTGGAATTGCTTGTGCGCCATCCAGCATAACAGGGATGGCTTTGGCATGGGCCGCTGCTATGATTTTTTGCACCGGATTGATCGTGCCCAGCGCATTGGACATGTGGGCCACCGCAACCAAGCGGGTTTTATCATTTAATAAGGCTTCGAATGCGTCGTAGATCAGCTCGCCTTGCATGTTCATCGGCGCAACTTTCAATACCGCGCCGGTTTGTTCGCAGAGCATTTGCCACGGGACGATATTGGAATGATGTTCCATTGCGGTGATGATGATTTCGTCGCCAGCTTTGATGTTGGCTTTACCGTAAGTTTGGGCGATAAGGTTGATCGCCTCGGTTGTACCCCTGACAAAAATAATTTCTTTGCTGCTGATGGCATTGATGAAGCCCCGCACTTTTTCCCGCGCCGCTTCAAACTTGTCGGTTGAACGCACACTTAAGGTATGCACACCGCGATGGATATTGGCGTAATCGTGACGGTATAAATTGCTGATGCTGTCGATTACGGCATTGGGCTTTTGGCAACTGGCGGCATTGTCAAGATATACCAGCGGTTTGTTACGGATTTTTTCCGCCAAAATGGGAAAATCGGCGCGGATGTTTGCTACGGGGAAGTTTGTCATAGTTTGTTCTGATGTTGTGTGTTGCTTACAGCGGTTTTAACGCCGGTTAGGACTGTAGGTGCGGATTTATCCGCACTATGCGAATGAATTCGCACCTACTTTACTGAAAGGTTATAACCAATCCTGATTAATGCCTTGCTGCGGAAACCGCGCCAACACCTGCGCCAGCACCAAATCATGCAAGCCCTTGATCTTGATCTTATCAACCATTTCATTGGCAAACGCAAAAGTCAGCATATTCCTTGCCGTGGCTTCATCGATGCAGCGCGATTGCAAATAAAATATGGATTTTTCATCCAACTGCCCGACTGTCACGCCATGCCCGCATTTGACATCGTCGGCGTAAATTTCCAACTGCGGTTTGGTGTCAACTTCTGCATAGCCGGATAACAGCAGGTTGCGGTTGTTCATCGCAGAATCCGTCTTTTGGGCATGTTCTGCCACGACTATTCTTCCCTGAAACACGCCCCTGGCGCGGTCATCCAATACGCCTTTGTAAGTTTCAAGGCTTTTGCCATAAGGCTGATTGTGGTTGATGCGCGTATGGTTGTCGATATGTTGGCGTTTAACGCCCAAATACAAACCGTTCAACTCGCATTCCGCCGCTTGTTCCAAATCGGTATGGATGTCGGAGCGTGCCAGCAAACCGCCGAAGGCAAAATTATGGTGCGTACACCGCGCATCCCGCGCTTGTTTGATGTACAAACCGCCAAAATGATAGGCCTTTGCCGACTCGCACTGCACTTTGTAAGCTGTCAATCCGGCACTGGCGCCGACAAACGCCTCCGTCACGGCGGCAGACAAATAGCCGACATCCGCACCGACGAACGTTTCCACCCATTGCGCTGACGCATTATCATCCAACACAAGCAGATTGCGTGTGGTTGCCAAACCACCTTCTTGCGTGACCACATGCAGGCATTGGATGGGTTTGTCCAGCACTTGATTAGCCGGGATATGGACAAAAACGCCATCGGTAAACCAGGCATTGTTAAAGGCAATAAAGCCGTGTCCGTTAGAATCCACCGCTTTGCCGAAGTGGGCCGCGACTTGTCCGGCATGATCTTGCAAAGCCGCCGCCATACCCATGATTTGCACCGTATCCGGCAAACCGCCCAGTTGCGACAATTCGGCAGAAAAACGCCCATCGACCAACACCAATGACCACGCATCCGCCAATTGGTATTGCTTCAGCCAACCGGCATCGAAAAAAGGGGGAACCGTTGTTAAAACCGGCGCAAACGCCTTTTTCTCCAACGCGGACACATGGGTATAACGCCACTCTTCTTCACGCGGCGATGGGAAACCGTGACTGGCAAATCGCATAAAAGCCTCAGCCCTAAGTTGCCGCAACCAAACCAAATCCTGTCCCGGCATCGCCGCCGCCAATGCCGGATATTCCAAGGTGTAATCCGTTAATGCCGTATTCATGCCGCTACCTGACCATTTTCAAGCCAACCATAACCCCTTTCTTCCAGCTCCAAAGCCAACTCAGCCCCGCCGGATTTAATGATTTGCCCATGCGCCAAGACATGCACGAAATCGGGTTTGATATAATCGAGCAGGCGTTGGTAATGCGTCACCATAATGAACGAGCGATCCGGTGAACGCAGCGAATTGACCCCATCGGCAACGATTTTTAGCGCGTCGATGTCAAGGCCGGAATCAGTTTCATCGAGTATGCACAATCTGGGTTCGAGTATCGCCATTTGCAGGATTTCATTGCGTTTTTTCTCGCCACCGGAAAAACCTTCATTGACGGCACGGTAGAGGAATTTCTCATCCATCTCCAAGGCTTTAACCTTGTCTTTAACCAACGTCAAAAAATCCATCGCATCGACCTCATCCAGGCCGTTATGCCCCCGCACCGCATTCAGCGCGGCTTTCAGCAAATACACATTGCTCACACCAGGGATTTCGACCGGATACTGGAACGCCAAAAATACCCCTTCACGCGCCCTGATTTCAGGCGGCAACGCCAGCAAATCCTTACCTTGATAAGTCGCCGAGCCGCCCGTCACTTCGTAGCCGGACTTGCCGGACAACAAGTGCGCCAAGGTGCTTTTGCCGGAACCGTTAGGGCCCATGATGGCGTGGATTTCCCCCGCTTTCACCTCAAGATTGATGCCTTTGAGGATTTGTTTATCGTTCACGTTGACGGTTAAGTCTTTAATACTGAGCATTGGGTTTCCGTTTATTGCTGGTTTGATAATTTTTTTAATTTGCCGTAGATGCTTCACACTATCCAAGGGTTAATCATAGGAATATTGCAAGCATAAAAATCGCGTTCGTTGCGTGTCACTAATGTTAAATGATGCGTGTAAGCAATTGCACCGATCATACTGTCCATAGAAGCAATGGATTGCCCCTTTTTTTCGGCATTGGCAACGAGTAAACTCCAGTTTTCCATGACGATTAAATCAACTGTTAGAATTCTGCTTTGATAATCTTCAAGTAACGTTTCCAGCCAAAATAACAAATCTTGTTTTTTCTTAGAGGCGGGTAATTTATTAATGCCTTTTTTTATTTCGCCTATATTGATGACGCTTAAATAAAGATCTTCAGCATTCGTATTTTTTAACCATTCGATAACGCCACTATTGGCTTGGGGTTTGGTTAATTCAGAGATAGCGCAGGTATCAAGTAAATATTTCAAAGCTCTATATCCCTTGGATAATCCCGTTGCCGTTCAAATTCTATTTCTTCACCCTTAGGCGTGTTAAGCAGGAAGGTTTTAAAATCCAATTTATTTGCTGTTGATTTTTGAGCCGCTTTATTTTTTTCGATTAAAAACTGATAAAAATCGAGCAGTTCTTGTTGTGCTGTAGGCGGTAAGGCGAGTAAGTCGATAGTAGTCATCTTTTTCCTTAATTTAAGGAGGAAATAGTTATTTATAGCTTAATTTTTTGAAGGGCTTCATTGCGTCACCGCGCTTGCCGCCATAGAATCTTTAAAACTAAACCAATCAAGTCATAAGGTTACTATCTTCCTTGAGGGTAAGTATTCACTTCCCCCTTTGAAAAAGGGGGCGAGCAAAGCGAGGGGGCAGAGGGGGATTTTCTAATAAAATCTCCCCTAACCCCTCTTTTTCAAAGAGGGGAACTGAATAAATGGTTACGCACAAACTTTTAAATGGGAACTTAGTTTGAACGGCTTGGCTATATTTTTTTCCACATTGATGAGCATTAATATCAGTAAATCCAGCATATTTGTCGGCTGCCGCACAAAGTGATTTTCTAAGAGCAAGAATTCTTGTTACAAGGCAATTTTTTGATGATCCAATATACAGAACACCGTCCGTATCTTGACCTAACAATCGGGAAGTGGCACGGTAACTTTTATTATCGTCAGCAAAACAATGAAGCTTATAAACGCCTGCTTTGTTGTAACCGATGTCATTCTCGATCTGTTTCCATATTTCATGATGAACCAAATATTCTTTTTTCATTAATTTACCCAACCGACCCTTCCAAACTCAAGCCCAACAATGCCTGTGCTTCCACCGCAAATTCCATCGGCAATTCCTTAAACACTTCCTTACAAAAGCCATTGACAATCATCGACACGGCATCTTCGGCAGACAACCCGCGTTGCTGGCAAAAAAACAACTGGTCTTCGCTGATTTTAGACGTCGTGGCTTCATGCTCAACCTGAGCCGACGGTTGCTTGACTTCGATGTACGGGAAGGTATGGGCTCCACAACGATCACCGACCAGCAGGGAATCGCATTGGGTATGGTTACGCGCGTTTTCTGCACTTTTTAACACCTTGACCAAGCCACGATAAGTATTTTGGGCTTTGCCAGCCGAAATGCCTTTGGACACTATCGTGCTGCGGGTATTTTTGCCGATGTGGATCATTTTTGTGCCGGTATCGGCTTGTTGGTAATTATTGGTGACAGCGACCGAGTAAAATTCACCGATGGCGTTGTCGCCGGTCAACACGCAACTGGGGTATTTCCAGGTGATTGCCGAACCGGTTTCGACTTGCGTCCAGGACACTTTCGAGTTGTCACCCCGGCAATCGGCGCGTTTGGTGACAAAGTTGTAAATGCCGCCCTTGCCTGCTTTATCGCCGGGATACCAGTTTTGCACGGTCGAGTATTTTATCGTCGCATCTTTCATCGCAATCAACTCGACAACGGCAGCATGGAGTTGGTTTTCATCACGCATCGGCGCGGTGCAGCCTTCCAGATAACTGACATGGCTGCCTTCATCGGCAATAATCAAGGTGCGTTCAAATTGTCCGGTATTGGCGGCGTTGATACGGAAATAGGTGGACAATTCCATCGGGCAACGCACGCCTTTTGGGATGTACACGAAGGAGCCATCGGTAAACACGGCGGCGTTCAGCGCGGCAAAAAAATTGTCGGTGTGCGGGACGACGGAGCCTAAGTATTCCTTGATGAGCTTAGGATGATCGCGCAGGGCTTCTGAAATCGGACAGAAAATCACGCCCGCTTCCTTCAATTTGCCTTTAAAGGTGGTCGCTACGGACACGCTATCAAACACGGCATCAACGGCAATGCCTGCCAAGCGCTCTTGTTCGTCAAGCGGAATGCCAAGTTTTTTATAGGCTTCCAGGACTTGCGGGTCTATTTCATCCAGACTTTTCGGGCCGTCTTCTTTACGTTTGGGCGCGGAATAATAGCTGATGGCCTGATAATCAATCGGCTCGATTTTGACTTGCGCCCAATCGGGTGATTTCATCGTTTGCCAGTGCCGGAACGCTTTCAAGCGATATTCAAGCATAAATTCCGGCTCGTTTTTGACTTTTGAGAGTTTATGAATAACTTCTTCAGTCAAGCCAGGCGGAAAGGTGTCAGTTTCTAAAACCGTGACGAAGCCCTGTTTATAATCCTGATTAATCAGATTATTGATTTCTTGCGTACTTGCTGACATATAAAACTCGCTTAATTACATGGATGGCCTGTAGTAGGGTAATGCAGGCGCACACCCGAGGCGCACTATCTGTTATCGATATAAACTGGCAACCGGAATTGTGATTTCTTCAGACCTTGCGGCAGGCCTGACTAAATCAGCCAACGTCACAGATTCCAAGGCGTTATGTATGGTTTGGTTAATTGTGTGCCACACACCACGGATGCCGCAACCTGATGCCTGACCGCACAATTGTTCGGAAATGCTGCATTCAGTTAATGCAATCGGCCCTTCCAACGCGCTGATAATTGCCGCCACGGAAATGGTTTCCGGCTCGCGTGCCAACATGTAACCGCCTTTCGCACCGCGCGTGGACATCAGCACTTTAGAATTAACCAGCAATTTCAAAATCTTGCTCACGGTTGGCAAGGCAATACCCGTAGCCGCCGCAATTTCCATAGCCGCACATACCCGCGTTTTCTCTTTCGCCATAAAGCTTAAGATAACCGTTGCATAATCCGTTAATTTGCTTAACCGTAACATAAACCACCCTCAATCATTGTGGACTATTCTAGTCCTATTTAATTCCGCAGTAAAGCACTAGGTTATTATTAAAGTTCACCCACAATAACAAAAATCGTGGAAACCAAAGCTGATTTAATCCGCTGGGTTGTCGGTGTCGGGTTATTGCAGATTACAATTATTGCCGGCTTGCTTTTAAAGATTGCAGGGACTATTTAAAAGGATTTTTTTCAATGATGAAAGCTGTAAGGTGGTTTGCTAACGGCGAATCCGCCCGGTGCTATTCCCTTTCATCCCAGGCCTTATCCAGCCGTTTGGCTGACACCGGATAAGGGGTTTTTAATTGCTGGGCAAACAACGAGACCCTTAATTCCTCCAGCATCCAGCGAAATGCTTCCTGTTCGGGAAACACACTGTCTTTCTTGGCTTTTTTTTCAATATCTTTCCAGTAACGGATCGCGTAACGGCTTATTTCCTGAGTTTTTTGTGGATTATTATCAAATTTATCCAGCCGGTAATGGATGGCTTTAAGATAGCGCGGAATGGCTTTTAATTGCTGGTACGGCGTATTACGGATAAAACCCGCATAAATCAGTAAATTCAGTTGCCCGTTAACGTCTTGAGCCAACGGATCGTTGGCATTTAGCCGCTGTAACTGCGTTTGGATGGTGCTGTAAAGCGCCATAATTTCCAATGCTATCTTACCGGCTTCATTAGCCATCGTTATCAAGCTGGCCTTGTTTTGCTGCACACTGTCGTCAAACGCCTGTTGGGTGCGGATGGTGCGCCCTTCAATAAAAACGCTGTAGAGGATCAGCATCAACATATCCTCTTTATAGGTGCAATTCGCGCCAGGCCCAAGAATCGGATGTTTGGGCAAACGGCTGTAGCTTAATTCGGCGGCCGCCGATTGCAGGGCATTTTTTACCAGGTAGGTGCTTTCCTTGCGTAGCTTTAATTGAAACAAGCGCATCAGCCCCGATAGATGCTGGCTATCGGCTTTTTGCCGCGTATCGAAAATGCGTACACCCACCGCATCGCCTTCATCGACGATTGCCGGAAACCCGACCACCGTTTGCCCGTTTTGTATAAAGGTGTAGGTTTCTGGCAAGTCATCAAAAGCCCACTGGATGCAGCCGGTGTAATTCAGTTCATCAGCGGCAATCTGGTCAAAGCTGTCGACGGCGGCAACGCTGTATTGTCGCTGTAGTTTTTTTAAATCCCTGCCGTAATCGAGCAACCGCCCCTCATCATCTATGACGCGAAAATTCATTTTCAAATGATCGGTCACGTTATCCATCGCCCACGCATTCAATGGGATCGCTTCCCCCGTTAATTTGCGTAAGCGGTTGCCTAACCATTCTTGCAATAAGCCTTTGAAATCAGGTTCTATTTCCAGACAATGCTTAACGGTTTCCGGTACGGGCACAAAATGTTTTCTGATGTTTTTGGGCAATGCCCTAATCAAGGCGATACATTTTTCTTCGAGCATACCGGGCACCAACCAGTCAAACGGCGCTTCAGAAATCTGGTTGAGTTGATGTACCGGAATGATTGCCGTCACGCCATCTTCATCATGGCCTGGCTCAAAACGGTACTGTAACGGGATGGTCAGGTTGCCTCTCGTTCCCATGCTCCCGCGTACCCTCTGGGGCATAAATGGGAACGTGTCGGGATAGTCCCATTCATTGACGACACTTTCCTGTTCGCGCGTTAAGTCTTCCTTGGTCAGAAACAGGATTTTCGGATTGGCTTTTTCGGCAGTTTTACGCCATTTATCCAGCGCGATACCGCTGACAACCTCCGGCGGCAACAGTTTGTCATAAAACGAATACAGCCATAATTCATCTTCCACCAGATCAACGCGACGGCCTTTGTGCTGGATCATGCCGACTTCTTCAAGCAACTTCTGATTCGCTACAAAAAATGGCGCATTGCTGTGGTAATCATGACTGACCAGTGCCGATTGGATGAACAGCTCCCGCGCTGATTTAGGATCAACGCGCTCATAAGGGATTTTTCGCCCGACCTGCAAGGTCAGCCCATATAACAAGGTGCGTTCAGACACCGCACTACGCCCCGCTTTCTTTTCCCAATGCGGGTCATAGTAATTATGCTTGACCAGATGCGGTGCACATTGCTCAATCCATTCCGGTTCAATCCGTGCGACAGTCCGCGCATAGACTTTGCTGGTTTCAACCTGCTCGGCAGCCATAATCCATTTAGGCTTGAGTTTGTGTAGACCGGAACCTGGGAAAATAAAAAATTTCAGGCCGCGTGCGCCCAAGTATTCGTATTGTTCATGACGAAAACCAATGTTGGATAACAAACCCGTCAACAACGCACGGTGGATATTTTCATAACGGTCGTCGGGTGTTGAAATCCCCCCTAGCCCCCCTTTTTCAAAGGGGGGAATTGCTTCCCCTTTTGCAAGCAGGATGCCATTGGTTCCCCCCTTTGAAAAAGGGGGGCTAGGGGGGATTTCATTAACGTGCATTTTTAAATCCCCCTTCACCACCTGCATAATTTGCGCGTGGCTATCAAACCATTCGCGCATACGCAGATACGACAGGAAGTTATCTGTACAGTATTTTCTTAATTTACTGTTTGATAAGTGCTTTTTTTGTTCTTCAAACGTGTTCCAGATCGTCAGCAGGGTCAGGAAATCCGATTCTGGATGACGGAAAGCCGCGTGTTTGGCCTCGGCTTGCGCCATTTTATCGGCAGGTTTATCTCGCGGATCCTGCACACTTAACCCGGCGACGATAATCGCCACTTCATGCAAACAACCCTCGTCATGCGCGGCAATCAGCATCCGCGCCAGCTTAGGGTCGGTTGGAAACTTTGCCAATTGCCGCCCCGTGTCGGTCAGCTTGCCTGATTTATCAAGCGCATTGACTTCGTGCAGCATGGTTTTGCCGTCACGGATCATCTTTTCATCGGGTGGCTCGATAAACGGGAAGTCTTCAATGTCGCCCAGATTTAACGCCGCCATTTGCAAGATAACGGCAGATAAATTGGTGCGCATGATTTCCGGCTCGGTAAATTCCGGTCTAGCCAGATAATCATCATGCGAATACAAGCGTATGCAGATACCTTCGGCAACCCGCCCACAACGCCCTGCACGTTGGTTCGCGCTGGATTGCGAAATGCGTTCTATCGGCAAGCGTTGGATTTTACTGCGGTGGCTGTAACGGCTGATACGGGCATGACCGGTGTCGATGACGCCGCGTATGCCCGGCACGGTCAATGAAGTTTCCGCAACATTGGTCGCCAAAACGATACGCAACCGACCACCTTTGGGGTTAAAAACACGCTCCTGCTCGCCGACACTGAGTTTTGAATACAACGGCAAGACCTCATATTGCGTAGGATGGAATTTTTTTAACGAATCGGCGGTTTCCCTGATTTCGCGCTCACCGCTGAGAAAAATCAGGATGTCGCCACGCAAATCGCGGGTCAGCTCATCGACCGCATCGAGAATCGCGTTTTGCAAGTCATCGCTAGTTTCATCACGGGCTGTCCATGCCCGTGACCCTTCGGGCGCGTTGCGTGCCCATTCGCTCCCGGCGAATGGGTCATCGTCCCCTTCGTCTTCAACATCTTGCCCTATCGGGCGATAGCGGATGTCCACCGGATAAGTGCGCCCTGATACTTCTATGATAGGGGCATCATTAAAATGCGTCGAAAAACGCTGGGTATCAATCGTTGCCGAGGTGATGACCAGCTTTAGATCGGGGCGCTTGGGCAATAGCCATTTCATATAACCGATCAAAAAATCAATGTTCAGGCTGCGTTCGTGCGCCTCGTCGATGATAATCGTATCGTATTGGTTTAAGTACGGGTCATTTTGCGATTCCGCCAGCAAAATGCCGTCGGTCATCAGTTTAACCAACGAATTGGCATGGGTCTTATCATTAAAACGGATTTTATAACCGACCGACTTGCCTATTGTTTCCCCCAATTCCTCGGCAATACGGTCAGCAACCGTCCGCGCGGCAATCCGCCGTGGCTGCGTATGGCCGATAAAACCGGCGGTGCCACGTCCGATAGACAGACAAATTTTAGGTAATTGCGTGGTTTTGCCCGAACCGGTTTCACCACACATAATAATGACTTGGTGGGCGCTGATTAGCGCGGCAATTTCATCTTTTTTGCCGGTTACCGGCAAATCGGGGAAGTTAAGCGCAGGTATGCTGGCGAGACGTTGCTGTCTTGCGGCAACCGATTTTTCAATCCGGCTTGCCAGCGCATTCAATGGTCCGGCGAGATTTTTGCTTTTTTTATAATCACTGCGTAGACGATCCAGTTGCCGCTTTAATGCATGTCTGTCCTGATTCATGCACAGGGGTAATTGATCGGTAAGTTGTTTAATAAGATCGGGGATAGGCATCAGTTTTTTGTGTTTAAGTTACTACTTGAAGTGTAGGGTACACGCCCTACTGGGGACAATTGGGCAAGGTGCTGAGTAGTTATGTTTTTAAAAAGTTATCATCCAGAATAGCTTGTCATGATGAATGTAACGCATTGTTTCAATAAAGCTTCAAAAGCGTCCCATTATTGCGGCTAAATCAACGCCCAACACAGCGGCTGTTAGTTTATATCCCTGTTGTCATCAAAAGGTAATAAGCACTTTGTTACTATTTTGTTACCATATCATGTTTTATTTCCCCCAATATACTTATGTCAAGACTTAATATTCTCGTTGTTGAAGACGAAGATGCCATTAGAGGGATGTTAATGATGGTACTTGAGCAAGCCGGCTTCAAATCCATCGCCGCAGCCGATGCAGAGGAAGCGCAAAAGATCTTGGATGACATCTCGCCGGATTTGATTCTGCTGGATTGGATGTTGCCTGGCATTAGCGGTGTTGAATGGGCGCGGCGCCTGAAAAAAGAGCCTGTTTATCGGGATTTGCCTATTATTGTACTGACTGCACGCGGTGAAGAAGAAGATAAAGTTAGGGGCCTTGAAATAGGTGCCGACGATTATGTGACCAAACCTTTTTCACCCAAGGAATTGGTGGCGCGTATCCGCGCAGTCCTGCGCAGAAGCGGAAAAATACAAGGCATGGCGCAAATTGTCCTCGGTGATTTGTCCCTAGATACCGAACAGCATCGGCTCAGTATCGGTGATAAGCAACTGGAAGTCAGCCCGACCGAGTTCCGTTTAATGCAGTTCTTTATGACCCATCCCGACAAGGTGTACAGCCGCACACAATTGCTGGATCAGGTGTGGGGGCGCAGTGTGTACATTGAAGAACGGACCATTGATGTGCATATCCGCCGGTTAAGGCGGATTCTTGGCGAACATGGCCGCGAAGATTTGGTACAAACGGTGCGCGGTTTTGGCTACCGATTCTCGTTAATGTCATAACCCCATGCAGGCTTGGCACAAAGAAATCACCCGACTGCTGCTGCTGTATTCAAGCGTTTCACTGATTGGCGGAACCGCAGGTTTATTATTACCGTCACTTTTAGCGTTAACGGCAGCGCTTTTATTAACCCAGTTTTTGCAGATCAGGCGGTTTGAAAAATGGATAAGCGGGGGGGGGAAAGGTCAATATCCCAAATCTAGCGGAATTTGGGAGGAAATTTATTATCACATTTACCGCATAAAAAAGAGTGAAAAAAGGCGCAAGAAAAAACTACGCAAATTAATTGAGCAATTTCGCCAATCAACCGAAGCCCTGCCTGATGCCGCTGTCGTTTTGCGGGCCAATGACGAGATTGAATGGGCCAACAAAGCCGCAAGGCAAATGCTGGGCCTACAGCAAATGGATAAAGGCCAACGCATACCCAACTTGGTCCGTTTCCCTGAATTTATCCGATACCTCAAATCAGGCAATTACAGCGAACCCGTTATCCTGCCATCCCCTGTCAATAACCGTATCATCCTTGAAGTCAGAATCATCGCTTATGGCTCAGGGTTGCGGCTGCTGTTGGCCCAGGACGTGACACAGCTAAAAAAAATGCAAACCATACGCAAGGATTTTGTCGCCAACGTTTCGCACGAACTCAGAACCCCTTTAACCGTATTGAAAGGTTATCTGGAAACCCTGCAGGATATGGATGACGGCGTATCCCCGTTGCTCACGACTTCATTCAAAGAAATGCAGGGACAAACGGAACGCATGCAGCATCTTGTCGATGACCTGTTATTGCTGACACGCCTGGAAACACAACAGAAAAAACAGCAATGTATAGACATACCCGCTTTATTAAGCCAAATTTGCAAAGAGGGCGACACCCTGGAAAATGCTTCAAGACGCATCGAATTAACCCTGGAAACATCGGTGCATATTTTTGGTGAAGAGCAGGATCTACGTAGTGCCTTCACTAATTTGCTAGGCAACGCGCTCAAATATTCACCGGAAGATACTTTAGTCCAGGTACGTTGGTATCAGACCGAAGATGAGATGATACTCAACGTTGAAGATCATGGCGAAGGTATTGCGGAAGCAGACATTCCTCGCGTAACCGAGCGTTTTTATCGTGTTGAAGCCAAGCGCCGCAAGAAAGTGCCCGGTACAGGACTGGGCCTTGCGATTGTTAAACATGCCCTTATGCGGCATGATGCAAGATTGCAAATAACCAGCGAACTGGGAAAAGGCAGCTGTTTTAGTTGCCATTTTCCTATTAAACGGATTTGTAGATAACGTTGGCTTGGATAATGTGGCAAAACTTTTCCGGACGCAAAGTTAAGCGGCTTTAAATGTAATCCGTAGTCTACGGGCGGCACACTCATATCAAATACTTACAGCGGTTTCATATCAGGTTGATTACAGCAACAACGGTAGATCTGTAGGCCGGAATAAGCCTGTTTGAGCGCAAGC
>JAUYEP010000370.1 GCA_030689765.1 Methylovulum sp. | reverse complement strand
AAAACAACAAAGTTCCCCAGTAACCGCCCAATAATTAACCCCGTGGTAATTTTTGTCGCTAGGTTTTAACCCTGTAGAGGCGACGTAAAGTCGCCTTTCTTGTTATGAGTGCTGTTTTTATGGGAAAACATTTTCTGTTTTGTTGGCTACTGTTTCTAGCAAGTTCGACATACGCAGCCGGTACTCAAGAATTGCTACAGCCCGATGAGGCTTTTGTCTTGACGTCCACTGCAAAAACGCCTGGGCAATTGGAACTTTCATGGCATATTGCGGACGGTTATTATCTTTATCGCGACAAAATCAAATTTATTTCGCTGACTCCCAGCATAAAAGTACAAGACGCAACCTTTCCAAAAGGGCAAACCAAACACGACCCGTTCTTCGGCGAGGTGGAAATTTACCGGGATTATCTGGCGGTTCAAGTGCCTTTGTTGTGTGAGGATTTAACGTGTAACACACTGGATTTGGAAGTGAATTTTCAGGGCTGCGCAGAAGCCGGTGTTTGTTATCTGCCGGTACGGCAAACCCTTTCTTTCGATTGGTCAGAAAAAAAATTTGACTGGTGGGGATTGTTTTCTGCCTCCGGCAATTTCACGCCTTTTATTTCGGAGCTGGGCAGGCCCCGCCCCCTGTGTCATTGCGCCATTAGCAAGTATGGATTTACAAGTCCATTATCAGAAATATGCCCTACACAGCCAGAACAAACTTCTCTCTTTTATATTGAGTTTGTCGGGAAAATGCATTGTAATTCTCAGCGAAGTAGCGTTGAATTTCCCGTTTATCGGAATCGGGTTTAGTCAAAAAGTTGTCGCAGACCCGAAAACTGGATCATAAATCAAAAACCTACGCAGCCGCCTACTTTTTGAATGGGTGTCCGATTAGGTTGAAACATTAATTCTTCGACAATATTCCCATAATAATGATTTTGCCATTCCAAAGTGGGTAGGCATATTAAAAGCTGTTTATAGTTTTATTTTTTATATTGATGCAATTGTAATTTGGAGTTTGAAATGATTGAGCTGAAAAAGAGTATGGATTTTGCCAGTCCGAAAGGTCCTGTGGTGTTGGTGATTATGGATGGGGTCGGAATTGGTAAAAATCCGGAAAGCGATTATGTGAAGCAGGCAAAGACTCCGAATCTAAACTGGTTGCGTGAGAACGCCTTGTATGCGGAATTGCGGGCGCATGGCGTTGCCGTTGGGCTGCCGGACGATGGGGACATGGGCAATTCGGAAGTGGGCCATAATGCTATCGGGTGTGGCCGCGTTTTTGAGCAGGGCGCGGCTTTGGTTGGCAAGGCGATTGCCTCCGGTGCGATGTATGCCGCAGGTTCGGTTTGGCAGGAGCTTATTTCCAACGTGAATGACAGGTTGTCGACGTTGCACTTTATCGGGCTGTTTTCGGATGGAAATGTACACTCTAATTTGAATCATCTGGAGTCAATGTTACGGAAGGCGAAGGGGCAGGGCGTAAAAAAGGCGCGGGTCCATGCGTTGATTGACGGGCGCGATGTGCCGCCAACGTCGGCGTTGGACTATGTCGGGCGCTTCAATGCTTTCCTGAAAGAAATCAATGCGGATGGTACGGTCGATTATTGCGTGGCATCGGGTGGTGGGCGCATGAATATTACGATGGATCGTTATGATGCCAATTGGGATATGGTGAGGCGTGGCTGGGCTACGCATGTAAAAGCAGAGGGCCGGATGTTTGCTTCGATGAAAGAAGCGGTGGAAACTTTCCGCAGTGAAAATCCGGGAATTTTGGATCAGGATCTGCCCGCGTTTGTCATTGAACGTGCAGGGGCGCCTGTGGGCCCGATTGTGGATGGTGACAGCGTCATTTTCTTTAACTTTCGCGGCGACCGGTCGTTAGAAATTACCAAAGCCTTTGAAGCAGATGAATTAAAAGAGTTTGACCGCGGCCCGAAACCGGATGTGCTGTATGCGGGCATGATGCAGTATGACGGCGATCTTGGGGTTCCGGCCCGGTATCTGGTGACCCCACCGGCGATTGACCGCACGATGAGCGAATACCTCTCAAATGCAGGTGTAAAACAGTTTGCTATTTCGGAAACGCAAAAATTTGGTCATGTGACTTATTTCTTCAATGGCAATAATTCGGGTAAATTTCCGACGGAGACCTGGAAAGAAATCCCGTCTGATGTATGCCCGTTCGAGGATGCGCCACGGATGAAAGCGGACGGGATTACCGATGCTGTGGTGCAGGCGATTGAGGGCGGGGAATACAAGTTTATCCGCCTGAATTTCCCGAATGGCGACATGGTTGGCCATACGGGCGTGGTGAGCGCAGTAAAATTGGCTGTCGAAGCCGTGGATGAATGCGTGGGTAGGATTATGGCCGCGCTGAAGAAGGCCAATGGAATTATGGTTTGCTCGGCCGATCATGGCAATGCGGACGATATGTGCGAGCTGGATAAAAAGACCGGTGCGCTGATGTTGGATGAGCAAGGCCGGTGTAAACCGAAGACAGCCCATTCGTTGAATCCGGTACCTGGAATTGTGTACGATCCGTCGGGGGCAGCCAACGCCCGTTT
The DNA here is from genome assembly GCA_030689765.1 of Methylovulum sp. Lineage (GTDB taxonomy): Bacteria > Pseudomonadota > Gammaproteobacteria > Methylococcales > Methylomonadaceae > Methylovulum. The sequence goes on along the minus strand of JAUYEP010000370.1, from coordinate 8,035 downwards.
GGCAGATGTGCAGGGAGCTGGCATTGCAAATCTGGCGGCGACGTGTATCACGCTGTTGGGCTTTGAACCACCGGAAGATTATGCCGCGAGCCTAGTAGAAGCCGGTTAAGCCTGCTGGTGGGGTTCGGTTTACAACCCCAACTAATCGCACGCTTACGGGTCAAAAGCAGGCAATCACAATTGTCAATTGAATGGCCGGTAATTTTTGGAAAGTGTTCATTGAAGGAGTACAGGAAGCGTAACGCGAGCGGGGCAATTTACCAAAGAACAAGAAGCGTTGCGTTTGTTCAATCAAGATGTGTTGGGATTGCCAAGTGAGGCGAGTTAAATGTGGGACTAAACAACTAGGACGCTGGGGAGAATAGGATTGGCTTCGGTATCGATGCCCAGCGCTTTGTATTTTTCAGCATTATTTTAAGGAGTTAGGGTGGCGGTTAAAGCATTTAAAGACAAATATCCCCGTATCGGTCAGTCTGTTTACATCGATGACAGCGCCGTGGTAATCGGTGATGTCACGCTAGGCGATGAGGTGTCGATATGGCCGACAGCGGTGGTTAGAGGTGATGTTGAAAGCATAATTATCGGCGAGGGCACTAATGTGCAGGATGGTTCTGTGCTGCATGTTTCCCATGCTGGCAAATATTTGCCGCAAGGTCGTCCTTTAAACATCGGCAAAGGCGTGACGATTGGGCACAGGGCGGTGATTCATGCCTGTACGATAGGGGATTTTTGCCTGATTGGCATCGGCGCGATTGTCATGGATGATGCCGTTCTTGAAGATAATGTCATGCTGGGCGCGGGGACATTGGTTCCGCCTGGGAAAAGGCTGGAAAGCGGTTATCTTTATGTCGGTTCGCCCGCCAAACAGGTAAGGCCGTTAACCGCATCTGAAAAGGAGTTCATGGAGTACTCTGCCCAGCATTATGTCGCGTTAAAAAATAGTTACTTAAAAAATTACAACTGACCGAAAAAGTACAATTTCAGAATTTTATTTGTCGTCCAGAAGCCGCAGATTGCAATGCGGCCACCAGGATTTGGCAATTGCTTTTCGCATCGTCCAATGACAGCAACGGCGCTTTACCATTCAATACGCAATCACTGAAATGCTCAATTTCCAGCCGGAAATGATTGCTGGCAGGCAGCCGCTCTTGACCTTGCCGCCCGTCTTCAGTCCACCATGAAATGACCGGGACATCGCCGGGCAGTTGCCAGACCGTATGGCAGGTAATACCCCCTTTTGTGCCGGTAATTTCATATTCACACCGTCTGGCGCGTTCAAAACTGAAATCGAAATGTGCGAACTTTCCTGAGCCAAAGTCAATGACCCCGCTGGTGGTAATGTCCGCGCCGCTTTCGGCATAGTGGGACATTGCCGTCACGGCGACAGGCGCTTGGTCGAAAAATAGCCGTGCCGAATGGATGGCATAACAGCCAATATCCCATAATGCCCCCCCACCGTTTTCGGTGCTTTCTGTCAGGCGATACATCCGTGCAGGCCGCATCATGAAAGAATAGCCCGCACGTACCGACCTGACTTCGCCTATTAAGCCAGAATTAATAAGCGCCAGCACACGGGCGTGTTGCGGATGGAAGCGGTACATAAAACCTTCCATGACGGTCACGTTGTGCTGACGTGCGGCGCTTGCGATAGCGTCTATGTCACCTACCTTCAGCGCCATAGGCTTTTCGCACAACACATGCTTGCCGTGTCCGATAGCGCGTAGCGTCCATTCGGCATGTTCGTGGTTGGCAAGGGGCAGGTACACGGCTTCAATTGTTTCGTCAGCCAGCAATTCGTCGGGATGATCGTAAGTGCTGACATTCTGTTGCCCAGGCGCATATTGCGCCAGCGTCTGTGCCGCCGCGCCGGGACGGCGGCTGGCAATAGCCGCCAGTTGTGCATTCGGGGCTTCAACAATAGCGGGCATCAGACGCTCATTGATGCGTGCCGCACCTAAGATACCCCAACGCAGTTTTGGATCATTAATCATTTAAATATCTCCTGTTGTTAGGCGCTATGAAAAGCGCAAAAAATCAACGCCGCTTACGCTGATGCCAAATGACAAATCCTGTGCCGATTAATGTCAGTGGCAGGGCTATCAAAAAGCCGAAACCAAGGACGGCAACAGCGGTTTGCGTTAATTGCAGGCGCTTATCAGTGGCGATTTTAGGCGGGATGTCGATAAAACGGTCATCGTGCATCAGCCAGTTGATTATCCTTAACCCCATGTCGAGGTTGCCTACATTGCCCAGATAGGTGTTTGACAGAAAATCGCTGTCACCGACCACGACAATACGCTGTTGGTCGGTCTTGCCAATAGCGCGGCTTAATGCAAAGCCGAACACCTGCGTATCATGGGCATTGGAACCGATGCTTAACAAGGGTTCGGCGTGGAAACTGCCGGTCTGCCGATATTCAAGTGCGGCGGCGACAGGGTATAAGGTAATGATTTGCAAACCCCGCGTGATGGCATGTGCCGGATAGCTGCTTGCAAGTATAAAGCCGGGATTGTTTATGCCGTATAGCCTGGCGCTGCTGTCAATAATCGAACCCGGCAAGGTGCGTATGCCGAGTTGTTGCAGCACGGTGTTCAGATGTGGTTTATCAGGCTCAAGCAGCAACAGCAGGTTACCGCCGCGTTGGATATACTGGCTGATAATTTTAACTTCACCCGCCAGTAACGGCACGGCAGGCGCGGCTATCACCAGTAATGTCGAGTTATCGGGGATAGTGGGCAGTGTTGCCAGATTGATGGTTAATGCTTTGATATTGCGTCCCGCCAATTCCTTGCCGAACTGGCCTAAATCAAAATTGGCTATGCCGTCAGGTGAAGGTTCGCCATGTCCGCTCAGAAAACTTATCCAGCGTTGGTTGGCATGGGCAAGATGCAGCAGGGCATTGCTCAAAGTCGATTCATCGATAAATTTCAGTTTTTCTGTATGCCCCTGATAATCGACAATCACTGCACCCTCTGCACCCAGATCCAGTTCACGCGATTTTTCCGGCTGGTCATCAGGGTCTATAAATTGCAGCGAAACATCCGCTTTATGACGGCGATAGCGATCAACCAGTTGGGCGATTTGCATCCGTAGCGGCTGACCCCTTTTAATATAAGCGGTGATGTCCACTTTATCAGGCAGGGAAATCAACAGCTTTTGCGTCGCTATCGACAAGGTATTGCCAGCGTTGCCGGTGATGTCTGTTTGCAGCGGGTGGCGTGTGCTTATCCAGGCCAGAGTGCCGATTGCACACAATAGCGCCAGCGAGGCCATACCACGTTTAAATGTCTGTATCGGATGGGCTGATAAATTCATTTGAATAGCCGACAGTTATCCAGGCTGCGGATGCTGAACAGTAAGAAGCTGCCGATAAACAACATAAAATAGCCCACATCAACAGTGCTGATCAGGCCGCTTTGCAGGTTCTGAAAGTGCCTTAGAATAGACAGGTATTCAAACAATTCACTGCGCTGGTCTTTGATGCCGGTCGTCCAGTCCAGAATCCATAGCAGCAACAGCAAGCCAAAACTGCCCATTGCGGCAATCACGGGATGACTGGCTATCGATGACAGATACAAACCAGCCGCTGCAAACGCCGCGACGAGCAGCGTTAGCGCCAAGATATTGGCCAGAAATTTGCCGGTGTCCAATTCTCCGCCGACTAGCAGGGATAACGGCATGATGCTAACCAAAACCACGACCAGCAGCAGTAACCCTAATATCCCAAGATATTTGCCGATAATGATGTCGGTGCTGGACACCGGTGCCGATAGCAGCAATGCCAGTGTTTTGTTGCGCCGTTCGCCACAGATTAACTGCATCGTCAGCAGCGGCGTGACTAATAAAAGGATAATGCCGGCATTGCCAAACAGCGGCGGCACGATAATATCCGTGAGTCCTGGGCCGTTTTCAATAACCGCAAGTTTAGGTTGCAGCATCGTAAAAGTTTCAACCTGGGTTAAAAACAGATAGGCAAAAATCATGTGTAATATCGCTAATATCGTCCACGCCATAGGTGACAGGAACAGGGTTTTGAATTCGCGAGAGGCGATTGCAAACAATGTCATGATCTGTTGTCCTTAATTAACGTGATAAATATATCTTCCATCGATTTTTTTACCGGTGTCAGTTCCTGTAATTCCCAGCCCGCGGCGATAATGGTTTCGGTAAGGCGCGGCGTGGGATTGTTGGCGACGCTGTAGTGGATTCTGATGCAGTTTTCGCTCAGATATTCGATGCTATTGACACCGGTGATGGCGGCTAACTGGCTGACATCGGGCGCAAGCCGGGTGGTGACCTGAACGATGCCGGTATCCATCATAAGATTAAGCGCGGCGATGCTTTCGTTTAATATCAGTTGCCCTTGATGGATGATTTGCACATGCGAACAGGATTCCTGCACTTCACTCAGCCGGTGCGTAGACAGGATAACCCCGTGGTCACGCCCCAGTTCGCGGATTAAGGCACGGATTTCGCTGATTTGTAGCGGGTCGAGGCCGACTGTCGGTTCATCCAGGATGATGACATCGGGATTATGCAAAATAGCCTGGGCGATACCGACACGTTGTTGAAAGCCTTTGGACAAATTGGCAATCAGCCGTTTTGCAACAGTTGTCAGGCCGCAACGCTCTTGGGCTTGCCTAACCGCCTGACGGCTGTTTTTTTTGGCGACGCCATGCAGTTGTGCGCAGTAAGTCAGGAATTCATGTACCGTTAATTCCCGGTAAAGCGGCGGCGTGTCAGGCAAATAACCCAAATGTTGCTTGGCTGCCACAGGTTGCGCTAATAAATCGATGCCGTTGATTTTAATCCGCCCGGCGCTGGGCGCAAGCACACCGCAGAGCATTTGCATCGTCGAAGTTTTGCCTGCGCCGTTCGGCCCTAAAAAGCCCAGCACGTCGCCTCGGGTCAAAGTAAAGCTGACATCGTTGACGGCACAATGTTTGCCGTAATAACGGTGGAGATGTTCAGCTTGCAGCAGCATCGGTTTAAACCTGCTTTAACAAAAGCTGCAATTCGGTCTGGATTTTTTTTCGGTAAAGCAGAAACTTCCAGCGCTTACCACCGCATTGCCGCCATAACATCGCTGAACGTATGCCAGCCAGCAGACAGGCGCGTATTTTATTGGCGGTATCAGGCCTTGATAAAAAATCAGATTCGCCATTAACCATGATGCGCGGCTGTAACATGCTGATTGTGTTGGAATAAATATCCCCAAGATTAGCCAGCACGTTCTCATGCAGCAAGCCAAAATGTTCGCTTTGCGCCTGGGCTTTGGCAATGCCGATTTGTATGATATTGAGTAAATCTTTGCGCCCGGATAATTGGTTTTCCAGAAACACCAGGGAAGCGCCATAGCGTGCCTGTTCAGGATAGGTGATTTTATAACCCGTCATTTGTGCGTTAAATTGTTCAAGCCCCAGTTTTACTCCGGCCAAACCGCCGTAAACATCAAGCACACTGTCAGAATCAATTTTTAACACACTGCCGATGCTGGCTTCCATCGCGCTAGAGTCCGCAGTCCCTGTTGTCGCAAGTTGATGTACCAAAGCGGCGGACTGGGCAATTCCGGCAAGCGCAATGGTTTGGTTAGTGATAGTATTTAATTGCATAAGTCACGCGATGGGTGGGGTGGGCCGTTATCGTATCAAGAATAACGGTCTTCGTTAAATTGAAAACTAATTTAAAATTATTTATGAGGGTAATGTCATGATTGAGTCCGTAGTATTAACCGTTACCGGTATGAAATGTGGCGGTTGTGAAACCAATGTCGTTGGTGTATTAACCGCCATTGAAGGTATATCCCAGGTTAGCGCATCAAGCAAGGAAAACACGCTCAACGTTGAGTTTGACACCGAAAAAACTGATCTGGATGTGATTAAAAATGCTATTGCCGGTGCTGGTTTTACGGTAGATGAGTAGGGTCGGTTAGCGTACACCATTTTTAGTAAGGACAGGTTATGAACACAGAAGAAACTCCCGAAGCGTTGCGCTTATCGATTTTGGGCATGCGTTGCGCGGGTTGTGTAAGCGCGGTTGAAGGCGCATTGGCAGCAGTCGATGGCGTTGCGTCGGTTAGCGTCAATTTTGCCGACCATTCGGCGATGGTCACAGGGTCTGCCGATCCAGAGGCATTAAAACAGGCGGTTAAAGATGCCGGTTATGATGCGGCGATCATGGAAGGACTGGAAGATCCGTCCGAGCAGGAAGCACAGGAATTGCAACGTTACCGGCAGTTAATGAAAAAAGCGGCGGTGGCGGGTGGCTTCGGCTTAGTGCTAATGGTGACTGAGCATTTAGGCTGGCAACCCGATATGGGTTCAAGTACCGGACAATGGCTATGGCCGATTATTGCAATGGCCACTTTAGGCATCCTGTGGTATTCCGGCGCACATTTTTATCGTGGTGCCGTCAAATCATTAATGCTGAAACAAGCCAATATGGATACCCTGATTGCCTTAGGGACAGGTTCGGCATGGCTATATTCGTGTATTGTCATTGATTATTACGCGACCTTGCCGTCGCTGGCGACACATGCATATTTTGAAGCTGCCGTCGTCATTCTGGCGTTTATCAATCTGGGCACGGCTCTTGAAACGATGGCGAGAGGCAAAACGTCCAGCGCGATACGCCAATTAATCGGCTTGCAGCCCCGCACGGCCCGTGTGGTCAGAAATGGCGAGGACTGCGACATTCCGATTGAACAAGTCGGTTTAGGCGAAACATTGCGGGTTAGGCCAGGTGAAAAAATTCCTGTTGATGGCAAGTTGCTGGAAGGCCACTCCTCAGTCGATGAATCGATGCTGACCGGTGAATCATTGCCGGTAGAAAAAACCGTCGGCACCCAAGTCGTGGCTGGCACGATGAACCAGACCGGCAGTTTCCTGTTTACCGCAACACGCATAGGCCGCGACACCGCGTTGGCGCAAATCATTAAAAGCGTCCGGCAGGCGCAAAGCAGCAAGCCGGATATTGCCCGCCTCGCCGATAAAATTTCCGCTGTGTTTGTGCCCGCCGTCGTTGCCGTATCAGTATTGACGTTTTTGATTTGGTACACATTCGGCCCCGATCCGTCGTTAGGTTATGCGTTCGTCACATCGATGACTGTGCTGGTTATCGCTTGTCCCTGTGCATTAGGTTTGGCAACGCCTATTTCGGTGATGGTTGCTGTCGGTAGGGCCGCGCAGTCAGGCATATTGATACGCAATGGCGATGCGCTGCAAACGGCGGGGAAACTGACCTGTCTGATTCTCGACAAGACCGGCACAGTCACCGAAGGCAAGCCGATAGTGACTTCGATTGAATCCATCAGCAGCATCGATGAAAACAGCATCCTGCAATTGGCTGCCAGTATTGAATCCGGCTCCGAACACCCATTAGCGGCGAGTATCCTGGCGGCGGCTGAACAAAAACAAATCAAGCTGGAAAAAATGACACAGTTTGAAGCGATAGCAGGTTTTGGCGTCAGCGCCATGTACAACGGCCAACGTATCCTGTTTGGCAACAAAGCGCTGATGGATGCCAAAAATATCAAATTTACACGCTATAACAACCGCTTGGAAAAATTGTCGGCATTAGGGCAAACGCCGATGCTGCTTGCCGTGGACGATGCGATTGTCGGCATCATTGCGGTAGCCGATCCGATAAAAAAAGATTCCCCAGCCGCAGTTGAAAAGCTTAAGGCCCTGGGCATACGCGTCATCATGGTGACCGGCGATAATCAGATCACCGCCCATGCGATAGCCAAGCAGGCGGGCATTATTGAAGTCAATGCCCAGGTATTGCCGCAGGATAAAGCCCAAGTGGTTAAATCGCTGCAAGAACAAGGCGAGATTGTCGGCATGGTCGGCGACGGTATCAATGATGCGCCCGCTCTGGCTCAGGCGGATGTCGGCCTTGCGATAGGTACAGGCACGGATGTCGCGATAGAAAGCGCCGATGTTGTCATCCTGCAAGGTTCGTTATTAAAAGTCCCGGAAGTGATCGGCTTATCGAAAGCGACGGTGACCAATATCAAACAGAACCTGATAGGTGC
>JAUYEP010000366.1 GCA_030689765.1 Methylovulum sp. | reverse complement strand
AAGCCATCGACTTTATCCGCGAGCTGAACTCGGTCACCCATGACCGGCACCCCGGCACCGTGATGATGGCGGAGGAGTCGACCTCCTGGCCGCAGGTGACGCGGCCGACCTGGACGGGGGGCTTGGGCTTTTCGATGAAATGGAACATGGGCTGGATGCACGACATCCTCAAGTATATGAGTGAGGATCCGGTGCACCGTGCGTACCATCACGACCAGCTGACGTTCGGCATGTTGTATGCGTTCACGGAGAATTTCTGCCTGCCGTTCTCGCATGACGAGGTCGTGCATGGCAAGAACTCGCTGGCCAACAAGATGCCGGGGGACGAGTGGCAGCGTTTTGCTAATCTGCGCCTGCTTTATACCCTGATGTACACCTACCCCGGCAAAAAGCTGCTGTTCATGGGCTGCGAGTTCGGGCAAGGCACGGAATGGAACTTTAACCGCGTGCTTGACTGGTATGTGCTCGATTATGCGCACCACCGGGGCGTGCAGGCCCTGGTCAAGGACTTGAACCACCTGTACAGGGCGCAGCCCGCGTTGTACAAGCATGATTTCAACCACCAGGGTTTTGAATGGGTTGATTGCCATGACGTGCAGAACTCGATCATCAGTTACCGCCGCAAGGACGGCGATGATGAATTGGTCGTCGTGCTGAACTTCACGCCGGTGGTGCGGGAAAATTACCGCATCGGCGTGCCCAGGGAAGGCCTGTACACGGAAATCTTCAATTCCGACTCAAGCTATTATGACGGCTCCAACACCGGCAACGCCCCCATCTGGGCGCAACCGATGCCGTGGATGAACCTGCCCCATTCGCTCTGGCTCACGCTGCCGCCTTTGGGCGCGTTGGTGTTGAGGGTGCCTTAGGAAACAAGAACCACAAATATGGAAATGGTTATGAAAAAAATACTTTTTGTTACTAGCGAAGCGCATCCTCTGATTAAAACAGGCGGCCTCGCTGATGTCTGCGGCAGTTTGCCCAAGGCGTTGGCAGAATTATCACAAGACATACGGCTGATTATGCCTAATTATAAGGCGTTAAAAACCAAAGGGGATGTGCGCTTTCTTTGTTCCCTGCGCATTGATAATCGGGATGTCAATATTCTTGAAACCCGTATGCCTGACAGTGATGTGATTGTCTGGCTAGTTGATTGTGCCGAATTTTTCAATTATCCGGGCAACCCTTATACTGATGAACAGGGCAATGCTTGGCCTAACAACGATGAACGCTTTGCGTTATTTTGCCGCGTTGCCGTAGTCTGCGCGTTGGACAGAATAAATCAGGACTGGAAAGCCGACATTGTCCACTGCAACGATTGGCAAACAGGTTTGGTCCCGGCCATATTGTCACTTGAAGATGACCGGCCGGCAACAGTCTTTACGATACACAATATGGCTTATCAGGGATTATTTCCCGCCAGCCACGTCGCGTCATTAAACCTGCCTGGGCAATTATGGCATCTGGATGGGCTGGAATTTAACAATATGCTGTCTTTTATTAAAGGCGGCCTGGTTTACGCTGACCGCATCACCACAGTCAGCCCAACTTATGCTTTAGAGATTCAAACCCCTGAGTTTGGCTACGGTCTTGAGGGGTTGTTGACCTATAGGAACGATGCGTTAGTCGGCATCATTAACGGCATTGATATGGATCAGTGGAATCCTGAAACTGACACTTATATCAGCAAAAACTTTGACATAAAAACACTCGCCAAGAAGCAAATCAACAAAGCGGATCTGCAAAAAAAATCTGCGCTTCCGGAAAACGGCCAAGTGCCTGTGGTGGCGCTCATCAGCCGACTGGTTGAACAAAAAGGCATCGATATGGTGATTGATTGCTTGCCTGAAATGATGACCATGCCGATGCAATTTGTATTGCTGGGGGCTGGCGATAAAGACTATGAAAAACGCCTACAAAACCTGGCCCGTTTATATCCTGATAAGATTGCCCTGACCCTAGGCTATAACGAAGCGCTGGCACACACCATTGAAGCAGGTGCCGATATTTTCTTGATGCCTTCACGCTTTGAACCTTGTGGCTTGAATCAAATGTACAGCCAACGCTACGGCACCATTCCCATCGTCAGGAAAACAGGCGGTCTGGCCGACACGGTTATTGATGCCATACCGGAAACCATAGCGGATGGCACAGCAACCGGTGTTGTCTTCAGCGAAGCCAGTGCTGGCACTTTAATTGAAGCTATCAAGCGGGCCATGCTGTTATACACCAACCGTGATGCCTGGAATAAAATGCAGATCGACGCCATGCAGAAAGATTTTTCGTGGCAACGTAGCGCCGAACAATATCTGGCGTTATACAACAGCATTTAACTGGCGTCCGGATTAGGGACGCAATCATTGCGTCCCTACCCCCCCAAAGGTGCAAATTGAAAATCAAACACTTACTGTTGATGTTCGGCGTACTGTCCAGCCCTGTTGCAGCGGCGGCAGAAACGACGATTGAAGTCATCCCCGTGCTTAACCGAGCCGCATCTGACATACAGCCATTGCTCAGCCCATTACTGGAATATACCGACTGGGCAGGTGCAGATGGCCCCAATTTAGTGGTCAAAACAACACCTGGACGGCTAGGTCAAATCAAGGCCCTCATTGAGCAACTGGATACGCCGCAGCATGACCTGATCATTACTGTCATACAGGGCTATCACACGACAGCAGACCGACTCAACGCCGCCACCCGCATACAACTGGATCATGCCACTAATAACCCGGCAAAATCCAGTCTCAATATAAACAGCCGTTATTTTCAAACCCAGGATAACAGCGCCAATGAAAGCACACAAACCATCAGAACCCTGGAAGGCAACACCGCTTACATCAAAACCGGAAACACCTATCCGATACAAAATGTGCAAATAAACGCTGGCGCTTATGGCTATCCCAGGGTTTCAACCAACACAGGGTTTATTGCCGCCACCACAGGCTTTGCCGTTACCCCAAGACTTGCCGGGCAAGAAGTCATCCTTGATATAACCCCTTGGTCAGATAATATGAATGCAAAAGGTCAAATAGAAACCCAAGGCACGCAAACAAAAATAAAAGTTAATCCCGGTGAATGGGTGGAACTTGGTGCAGCCAGCGAACACGACCAGAGCAACACGCGATCTGCGCATACGTGGCAAACGGGCGAAAGCAGTTTACATATTTTAGTCAAAGTGGATAAGGCAACAGACCACTGAAAGCCAGTATCCATGCAAGCCAATAACCCGAACGATAAAATCCCCGATGTTCCCCTATGCCTTGCCGCATTGTGGCTATTCGCGCCATTAGGCCATGCTGGACAACTAAGCGCCACACCGTATCGGCCAACAATATCTAATCCCGCCGAGCTGTCCGCCTTACGGCATGTTGAAGTCGAATTCGGCACACAGCTCAACCAACCTGGCGAACAGGAACAACGCAACAGTTTGCCGTTTTTGATCAAATATCCATTTCATGGGCAATGGGGCTTGCTGGTTGGCGGCGAGGCCTGGCTGGAAACGAGTGATGCCACAGGCAGTGACAATGGCTTTGGCAATACGGCGGTATTGTTAAAACATTACTATCCGTTTAGCAAAACGCTGGCTGTTGGTTTTGAAGCCGGGGCGGTTTTGCCGACAGCCCATCAACCACTGGGGCAAGAACGCACAGATTATCTGGGCAATTTAATCCTCAGCCAGGACATCGATGAGTTACGCATTGACGTGAATGCAGGTGTAACCCGCCAAGGCTATAAAGCCGCCAATACCAGCCGTTACTTCTGCAATTGGGCGTTAGCGGCTTCGCATCCGCTTACCGGACGTTGGGGAATCGCGGGGGAATTCTCAGGCATTTTCTACCCGCAACAACAATCAACCAGCCAATTCTTGGCAACCTTTACTTACGCGCCAACCCCGCAACTGGTGTTGGACTTTGGCGGCACGATCGGCCTGACGGACGCCAGCGATGATTATTCGGCTTTTGCGGGGTTTACTTTGTTGCTGATACCTTGATTGTTGCGCTATATTTTTTAAATTGGGCGGCCTCACTTTGTCTGAAGGCCGTTTTTTATAGTCCCGAGAGCTATCCGCCACGATTCCATGCACTAGATTAAACGCCCCGACATAAACATCAGTAAAGACTTAGCATGCTACTTCCCTACATATCAAACAATGGGAGGGAACAAGGATAATGACTAACCATGCCTTACACACACTATAAAACGCCACACCTGGCTCAATTTTTTCCAATCATCGGCTGGCTGAAAACCTATCGCCGTCAGGATATAAGCGATGATTTATTTGCTGGCATAATAACCGCGATTCTACTGGTACCGCAGGGTATCGCTTATGCGATATTGGCTGGCTTGCCGCCACAGCTGGGGTTGTATGCCAGTATCCTACCGCCGATAGCGTATGCACTGCTGGGCACGAGCCGGACTTTATCGGTAGGGCCGGTTTCGATTGCCGCGATTATGATCGCCGGTGTACTGACGGCGCCTGAAGTCAGTGCGTTGGGTAATCCGGTGCAAAGCGCATTAATCCTGTCGGCAGAAAGCGGCTTGATGATGTTATTGATGGCATTGCTGCGCCTGGGCGGGTGGGTCAATTTTATCAGCCATCCGGTACTGGCCGGTTTTACCAGCGGTGCGGCATTGCTGATTATCGGCAGCCAATTGCCGCAACTGGTCGGCTTAAAAGCGCCGTCATGCGGCATTGATATGGACTGTTACCCTCATTACCTATCAGATGCGAACACTTCGACCTCGCTGATAAGCATTCTGTCGTTAAGCCTATTGTTGTTTTTCGGTAAACCGATGACGACCCTGCTTAAAAAATCCGGCGTCACTTTGTCGCTGGTGACGGCAATCAGCAAATGCGGCCCGTTGCTGGTCGTGATATTGGGGACGCTGGCCGTCAACCGGTTTAATCTGGCAGAACAGGCGGTTGCCGTGGTGGGCAACATCCCTTCCGGTTTTCCTAAGCTAAATACAGATTTTATCGATCTGCAAAAAGGACGGTTGCTGTTGCCTTATTCGGCGTTTATCGCACTGATCGCTTATGTGGAAAGTATCGCGATTGCCAAAGTGACCGCCAATTTACGCGGCCAAAAAATCATCCCGAATCAGGAATTGATTGCGCTGGGTGTCGCCAATATGGTTGCCGCGATTTCCGGCGGTATGCCGGTTGCGGGTGGTTTTAGCCGGACAATGGTGAATTTTTCAGCCGGTGCACACACCCAAATGGCGATGTTGATTGCCGCCGGTTTTCTGGCGTTGTCCGTCATTTTCTTCAGCCCGTGGTTTGCCGATATTCCCAAACCGGCATTGGCGGCGATTATTTTGGTCGCGGTCTTTCGTCTGGTGCGCATCAAACATATTTTCCATACCTGGAATTATGATAGCGCCGATGGCAAGGCGGAACTCGCCACCTTGCTGGGCGTGTTGTTACTAGGTATCGAAGAAGGCATCGCGCTAGGGATAGTCCTGACGATTGTCTGCCACTTGCGTAAAACCAGCCATCCACATATCGCGATTGTCGGACGCATACCCGATACCGAACATTACCGCAATATCCAGCGCCATAACGTGGAAACCTGGCATCATTTGCTGTTGGTGCGCATTGACGAAAGCATCACGTTTGCCAATATCAGTTTTATTGAAGATTATCTGGATGCTGAATTAAAACGGCGGCCAGACACCCGGCATATCGTGCTGATTTTTACGTCAGTAAGCGACATTGACACGACCGCGCTGGAGGCGTTGGAACTGTTCAATCAATCCGTGCAGGCCTCGGGGAAAACGCTGAATGTGTCGGAAGCAAAAGGGCCGGTGCTGGATAAACTGCAAAAAACTGATTTTATTGAACAATTGAAACCTGGGAAGGTGTTTTTTCGTACTGAAGATGCGGTTAAGGAATTGGGTTGAGGGTCTGGAGGGGTGTGTCCGAATCAAAACGGGTGGTGATTGAGTCCGTTGATTGTCAACTTTTTTACAACTAACTTTTAACCGTGTTTCCTACAAATTGAACGGGCCTAGGCCACCAGCCATAAAGGATCAGGTTGTTTTTCGTTACCTTTGTCGGTGCATTGTAACGGAGAAATAGAGTTGACAAGCGCAGAAACTGTCAGAAACTGTCAGAAAATTTTACAATCCAATCCAATCCAATCCAATCCAATCCAATCCAATCGCCATTAATACAACCACTTGAAATTAATTAAATTAATTAACATGGCATAAAATATGCACAACAACTTTTATAAGAATCAGTTGGCGACAGGATACCTTAATTCCTAATGTAACCAGACTCCTTTTCCCTTTTAATCGATATTTCGGTTGTAAGCCTCTGATACCAAGGGTTTCAAGGCGGGTGGGTTTAGCGAGCTGTTATTTTGGTTAAATAACCCTCCATTTAAAATTTTATTCTTACAATTTTATAAACCATTAGGCACACAAAGATGAGATGTTTTGCGTCTATTAGGATGTCTAATATACGTTAGGCTTTCTGGGGTGAAAGTGGTTGGTTTCGGTTTGCCTTCGTGAGCTTTGGGGTTGCGGGCAGTTTTTTGGTTTG
>JAUYEP010000365.1 GCA_030689765.1 Methylovulum sp. | reverse complement strand
TAGCCATGCTCTAGCCTCGCCTTAACCATGCTCTTTTTAATTTAGGGACACCCTAGGGTACATTTCAAACGGGTGCTTGCATAGGACTGAAAAGGACTAAATGGGATTGTCAAGGATTATAAATAAAGCAATTACAGGCAGTTAAGACATTTTTTAAAAAACATAAAACACTCTAAGACAGCAAACCATGTTCTGCAAACGAGTAAGGCGTCCCGTCGCCAATAATAAAATGATCCAATACCCGTATATCAAACAAGCCCAGAGCCTGTTTGAGTTTTTCCGTGATCTGCTTGTCAGCCTGGCTGGGTTCGCAAATGCCGGAAGGATGGTTGTGGGCAAAAATAACGGCTGCGGCATTATGGTGCAGTGCTTGTTTGACAACTTCCCTGGGGTAAACGCTGGCACCATCTATCGTGCCCCTAAATAATTCATCCAATTGAATGACGCGGTGCTGGTTGTCCAAGAATAAACAGGCAAACACTTCGTAGGAATAGCCGCGTAATTGTGCGCTAAGGTAGGCTCGGGTTATTTCTGGGCTGGTTAACGCGCTACCGCGTTGCAGCACTTCTTTAAAATGGCGTTTGGCCATTTCCATTACGGCTTGTAGTTGTGCATATTTGGCGTTGCCCAAGCCGTTACCCTGACAAAATTGTTGTTGGTTGGCATCGAGCAAGGCCTTTAACGAACCAAAATCAACGAGCAGCTCACGCGCTAAGTCGACGGCGGATTTACCGGGTGTGCCGGTGCGTAAAAAAATGGCCAGCAGTTCGGCATCAGTTAACGCGTCCGCACCCCGTTGCAGTAATTTTTCTCTAGGCTGGTCTTCGGTAGGCCAATCTTTAATAGCCATTTTGTTTTACCTTGGTGGGCAATAGGCCTGTATCCATGCAACCCCCTATCACTAGAAGGGAAACAAAATAGAAAAAAGTTAAACGTCTACTGTATTCAGCCACAGGTCATGCTTGTTGCACATACTCAACGCATACAGTGTGCCGCTATAGTTTTTTAGCGTAAACGTGGATAAGGGGGCTTTATCTTCCAATGGATTGAACAAATGTTCATCCAGATATTTATAGTCTTTATCGAGCAAGACATGTTTGACGATGTAGTGTTCATAGCCTTTCATTTCATGGGCGGTCACGACCTTAATGATGGTTTTTTCACCTTCTTTTGTTGCTTCAATGGCAGGTAAATGTGTGGCGACTTTTCCACTCCAGCGACCGGGTGATTGTTTGGTGTAGTAAATATCGCTGGTTATTATTGTTTGTTTTTCAGTTTCAGCTAGTGCTTGTGGTGCGATAATGCCTGCGCCAACACCGGTTACGCTTAATCGAATAAAATCACGACGTTCCATAGTTATTCCTCACTTATATAGTTGATGGGCAGAGATGGGTTGCCCAGGATTTACATCATCATTTATTTCCAGTGCCCTGGTAAGCGTTTTTTCGGTTTTTTAGCGTGTTAAGATAATCACGGGTATTTTTTATGCCGCCGAATACCCGAGGAGAGCCGCCAATCGCGACGGCATCAACTAAACAATACCATGCTGCGACGCCGCTTGGGGGATTGCCTTGGGGCAATTTCAAAACGGGGTCGATGGCCGCCCATTTCCAGGTTCCGACATCTGTGCCTATGAGTTCCAGCCAGGTCGTAATAAAAAAAGCGGCAAGATAGACCATCGGTGAGCGGCCTTTAAAGAGATAAGCTAAAAATACGCAGTACAGTAAGGCGCCAACAGAATCGCCTTGCGCTGCAAACCCGCTGATACCCCATATCGACCAGGCGCCGCAAACTAATACGACCAGCGTCGCAATAGCCCTCGCATGATTTAAAAATAGCCCGGAACGCGCCAAAGCGACGGCGGTTAAATACACCATGCCATGACCAGGGGGGACATAAGCCGGTACGTTGCCGAACCGGTAGGTATATCCACCCATATAAGGGGAGGCAAAGTGTTCACCGATGGTTGCAAAAATAATGGCTATCCCTACTTGCATGCGGACTTCTTTATTTTCACCCGATAACAGACACGTCAAAAACAGCCATCCGCATATCCCTAGTGCCTGTTGTTTTTCTATGCTGGCATTGGCATCGCTGAACAAACAAACGGCTACACAAAAAAAGGTGAATGCCGCGATAAAATAATCGCGATTTTTATGGGGATAGATGGTGTTAATGTCTGGAAAATGGCGTAGCACAAAAACCTCTTACATTTTAATGTTAAAAAGAGCGGCTGGATTCAAACAAACAGCCAGGCTATTGCGGCATATCTGCCCAATTTGCCTAATAATATGACCAGGAGAGCCGGTAACCAAGGTAACTTTAACCAGCCGCCGGCAAAGCATAAGGCATCGCCGATAACGGGCAGCCAGCTGAAAAAAAGCGTCCAAAGCCCTCTTTTTCTAACAAAAGCGAGTGCTTTTTGCCTTTTCTCAGGCAACAATGAGGCTACCGGAAATTTTTTTGCAGCTAATACGCCTAAGCCCCATGTTGTCATTGCTCCTAGCGTATTGCCGATAGTTGCAACGATAAGCAGTTGTCCAGTCGGGTAATGTGCTGCCGAAACCATATACGCCAAAACAGCTTCAGATCCTCCTGGTGCAATTGTAGAGGAAACAAACGCGCTGATGAACAGTCCTGATAATCCGATAATATTTTCCTGCATTTTCAAATTGACATAAAAAACAGCGCTCATAAAAAAACCCCTGCGACAAACCAACACAGGGGTTTTGATATTGCCCAGGCGTTAATTCCCAGGCAGTATTTTATTTTTATTTTCAGAGACCCGTTTTATCAGATCTGATAATAGCTTGACGACAAGGTCAATGCCTGCCCGCAATAGCTCAAAAATATAAGCGATTATTTCTGAAGCGCTCATGCCTTTGAATTTTTTTGCCAAATAAGGCGCAAGTAACAGGCCCATCGCCAGACCGATCACGGTAACCCCAGAAATAAAGGCTTCTTCCTGTTTTGGCGTGGCTTTAGCTGGAGCAGCCTCTGCTATAGCAACTATTGGCTGATTGACCGCAACTTTGGCTTCGGCTTCAGCTGCGGCGATTAACTCAGGCAAGCTTATTTTATAGTCGTCAACCACGGCATTGGCGGTAACACCCGGAATACTGGGCAAATCACCGTCGCCTTTACCCACCTTGAGTTGGGCCTTCATGCCTTTTTCCATGTGTTGGGCAATATCACAATGCACCAGATAGGTTTTATCGCCTGGAGGAAGAATAAGTGTGCCTGAAATTTTTGCAGGCCCTGATATTTCAAGATGAAACATACCCTTAGGATATAAATATTTGGGCAAGCCGTGCATCATCCATTGGTGACGGATATTGTCTTCATTGACAAAATGCACGGTCAATTTAGTGCAGGGTTTGAAATTAAATTCCTGGGTATCAAAAGCAAACATTCTGCCCGGGAATTTCTCGGCGTATTTATGACCGGCGTGTACGGTAATTTCTTTGGTTTCGGATATGCTGTCACAACCACCAGGCAGCGTATCTGCATTTTGCCCCATGACCATGCCGCCCGCCATATCCATCAAGTGACCATCACCATGATTCATCAGCATACCGTCATGTTCCTGATAATCCACAGCCGCAACTGGTGCAGAAAAAAGAATAACCAATAGACTTACCGATAATATCTTCACCATTCTTTGTCTCCTCTTTGATTAAAATCACTGCTTACCGGTTGATATGTCCAAATTTGACTCAAACTCCGCAGTGGGCCACTACGATTTAAGTTTTCCGATGGCGCCATCCACTTTGCTTTTGAAACCTGCATGAGACAGATAAAACACATACAGACCGGCTAAGGCAAAGAAGACATATAACAGCATGTTGTTTTTGCCGATAGCTTTGCCGCCACCGGCTGTAAAGCTCATGTGGGCATCCAGCCTTTCGCCTTCGTCAGGCACTAAGGTGATGTGGATCAGATACTTACCTGCATCAGGCACACCGTTTGGCAATTCCAGGTTGACAGTGCCTGATTTATGTTTGGCGCTAGGCAAAAAGAATACCCGTGTGCCTTCAGGTTCTTTTGTCACTTCAAATTCAACGGCCATTTTTCTGTAGCGCATATCCTGATAATCAAAAACAAGCTGGGTTTTAGTGCTTGTGCCGGGCAGGCTACCGCAAAATTCTTCAGCGGAGTAGGCGCTAGGTTGATAAGCTGTGTAATGAATCCAGTGCCCAGGCTCCAGTTCAAATTTGCATTGATCGGTGTCGGTGCCTGCAGCGCCACCATGGGCCCAGAGCGATGCGGAGAAAAATAATCCTAAAAATACGAGCAAACCTTTTCTTAAAATACGTGTTGTGTTCATAATTCCTTCCAGTCCTGATAAATAGTTATTATTATATGTTTC
>JAUYEP010000352.1 GCA_030689765.1 Methylovulum sp. | reverse complement strand
GGCTGGCTTTGTCCGTCTATCGCCACCGATTGCAGCACGGCTTTTTCCGGCAGTGTCAGCGTGTGTTGCCCACCTTGGGAACTGCGCAGGCTGAAATTTAATGCGGCATCACGGCTACGTTGCCCTGGCGTGATGCCCAGTGCGCTGTTATCGATAGTCAGGGTTTGGCCTGCCACCGCTTCAGGGCGGGTTATTTGCAAGCTAATTTTTTCGCCAGGCCAAGGATGCCATTCAGGCAGCCATTGTCCGGTGTTATCCAGACGGATCATCGCGATACCGCTCGCTTCAAGATGCCAGATTGGGCTGATGTCGGCTTTCCAGACCTCTATCCACTGTTCGGTTTGCGCCGCTGTCAATTCCAGTTTTTCAGTTTTAGCCAATATCGATTCCCATTGCATCACGGTTTGTTGCGCTGGAATATTCACCTCGACCTGATTTTCTTTAACCCGCACACCGGCGCTGGTTACGGATTCCCCGGGCAATAGCGGAACGCTTAAAACAATCGCCGAACCAGCCGGTGATATACGGATAATCCGGGTGCTGGCCCGCCAGTCCAGACCCAATTGCAAGGTGCGCTCGACGCGCACGAAAGCAGGCAAGACACCCAGTTCCAGCACCGGTTGATCGGTTTTCGTTGGCTTGATGCGGCTGAACTGCAAGGTATCATCCGCCCAACCGTTCTCGTGCAGGCCGATAATATCCCAGCCGGTTGTTTCAACAGTGACGCGCTTGGGTTTTAACGGCAAAGGCAAGCTAAATTTGCTTAATATCGGCGCTACGCCGCGCAACATGACCTGATGCCCTCCGGCTTGCAGATTAATCCACAAGCCACCGTCTTCACGATACAACGCCGCTGCCGGTGAGCCGTTGTCCAAAACCTGATTGGGAAACCATTGACCGTAATCGGACGGTAATGGCAGCGTGACGGATTCCTGCGCGTGAACCTGCAACAGGATGTCGATGGTTTTGTCGGTCATCGTGACCGTCATTTGCTGGATTTGTGCACAGGTTGGCAAGCAATCTGGCGTGACCTCTTCCTGTAAACGGTTTTTCAGCTCGGCCAATAATTGTTCGTTAGGGTAATCGGCGTAACTCACTTTCGGCGGCAACGAAAGCAGCGGCAGCAATAAAAACCAAAGTAATAAGGACGGTGTTTCAGATCTGAACTTGAAATGACGCGGCTTGAATTTTTCGGCAACGCCAAACATCAGCAAGGCCAATACCGCAATAAATACCACGCGGACAAAATTCAGCAACATCGTCATTAACGGCGACAAATACCATAGCCGCAGTTGTTGCCGGGCATCGACCGGGCCATTCCACGACAACATCACTTTATGCCATTGCCATTGCGGCAACCCCGGCCCCGTTTGGACATGGGCACTGGGGTCTATGCGGTCAAAATTAACCGGCTGGTCGCTTAAAGATGCCCCGCTTTCTGTTAGGTCATAGGCGTATTCTTTTGCCTTTGCCATTGACGGCTTCGATCTCGTCATCCCTTCCTGCATAAGCGGTGCAGGCGCTGACATCGGCATGACATCCGTTGCCAAATACTCAGGCATAGCAGGCATTTCCAACTGCGGATACAACCCCATACGCACCTGATCCACCATAAAAGGGATTGCAATCATGACCAACGCCAGCCAAAAAGCATTGCGGTACAGGCAGATAAATCTAAAAAATTTGCCACCGTCTGGCAGGGCCTTAATCAAGGCCGTCGCCGCCAGGATATTCAGCCAGACAAAATGCGGCGAACCTGGCTCATGCCAGATAATAATGAACGTGACTAACGCGAACGTACCCCACCAGACATTCCAGAGCCTGCCTATCGCCAACGCGGCAATCAGCACCAGAAACAAATCCAGCAAGCTCCAACGTGAAATCCAGCACTCGGGGACATTATCGACGCCACCGGCGGCAAGCAAACGCCAGCCAGGCGGCAGATTCAGTTCGGCATTCACATTATGGAAACCCTGCTCCCAACCGACCGCGCTGATAGAACCGACCGCACCGGTGATACGGCTATCGGCATCCAGCGTTATCATGCCTTTTCTGACTTCCACGCCTTGTTTATTCGTGCCGATCTGCCGGGTAATCAATTGATTATTGCCATCCAGCATCACCTTGCCTGGCTGCGTTTGCACCAAGGCATTCAAACGCCAGCCGCTGCTCATCTTGCCCGTCATCACGTCATTGACGGTATAGCCGCCGCCATCAAAATCCAGCCATAATTTTCGGGTCAAGTTGAGTTGATTGGGTTCAGGCACTGGATCGCCACGGCGGATGACGTTAAATTTCATCGCCTGCCCCTGGTTAATGCGGTAAGCGGGCAGGTTTTTCCAATCCTCGGGCAGCGTGGTTTGACTGGCATCCAACGCATCGAGCCGGGCAATTTCCACGACGCGCAAATCGGGGCGCGCCTCAAATACCCAGCTCTCTGATTGGGGCCAATTTTCAACAGGATTTGTTGCATCAGGGTTTAATGGCAAGGGCAACGCGCCTGTATCGGCGTTGTTTCTGGCGGTAATGTCGATTTCCCATCGGCCTGGACGCACTTGCAGCAATAACTGCCCATCCGGCTCAAGCCTTGCCGGCAGCGGGCTTTGTATCGCCAGCAGAATGAAGTTATCCAGTATCGGTTTGGCCAGTTTTATTTCCCGCTGTTCGCCGGAAACATCGATGACCAATCGGGTTAATACCTGCAACGGCACGTCATCGGTGATTTTCCTGTACACCTGAATATCGGCGTTGTTTTGCACATTCTCCGGCTTGCGCTGACCTATCTCGCTTTCTTTTAACCAGAGTTGCCCGTCCCTGATCGTCGGCATCGGTATCGTCACGCCATTAAGCGTCAGGTTAATCAGTCCGGTATCCGCAGGAAGCATCAAGTTATCGGGAATGCTGTCCCAAAAAAATTCACCGCTGATTTGATAATCCATCGGTGGCGATGCGGGCTGGGATAACTTAACCGAAGGAATGCCGTTTCTGTCCATGACCAACGCCGCTTTATTATTGACAATGACATTCAACGGCCAATGCAGGCTGTCGCCCGGCAAACTGACCCAACTTTCTGTGTAGGCTTGTACCTGTAATGAAAACACGCCTTTTTTTGGCGTTAACTCCAGACGGGTTTCAGTGGGCCAGTTACAGCGTTTTTGCTGGTAACTGTTGTAGATGAATGGGCAAATACGCTCTGGATTGTCCTGTGACACCCAGTCTATCCAGGGTTTAAGCGGCTCTGGCACCTGTGCTTTGGTGAGTGGTTTTGCGCCCGCTGCAAAGGCGTAGATGAAAATAAACAAACCGATAAACCAGACTAGCCGTTGCATGATGTTCTCCCGATATAGTGATGTCCAACAATACCACGAAGTTTTGTAGGCCGGAATAAGCCTGTTCGAGCATAAGCGGAAATAGGCGTTTCCGGCTGAACTAATCCCCAGACAAATCCGTGCATTTCGCGCAAATGCCATGAATTTCTATCGCTTTGCTGTGTGCAATAAACCCGGCTTGCGCAAATTCTTCCGATAATGCCTGCATGACTTTGGTGGCGGTGCGTTCTTCCACTTCCTGACAGTTCTTGCAGATCAACAATAATTGCTCGTGTTGATGCCCGGAACATCGGCAACCGACAAACGCATTAAGGCTTTCCACACGATGAATCAGCCCCTGCCCGATCAAAAAATCCAGCGCGCGATAAATGGTCGCAGGTTTTGCCGACTGTTGCAGCGGCTTTAACCGATCCAGCAAATCGTAGGCTTTAACCGCTTTATGGCTTTCCCAGATCAACGCCAGCACCTGATGCCGAATTGACGTCAATTGCACACCGCGTTCAACACATAGCTGTTCAGCCGTACTTAATGCCTTATTGACACATTTCTGGTGGTCATGTGTAGCGGGGGGGGGGATAGTTTGGCTAGGGTTGGAAGAAATAGTCATGATAGGCATCTTTTTAAAATCAAGAGTTATCATAAATAATCGTGCATAAGTTTTTAGGAATTTTTAAAAATCGCATAAGCATATGTTTTTAAATTATTTCAATTACAGCCTGCTTACGCAAAGTTCCGAAAAACTATTGCATGACCACTTAACATGAGAACCAAGCGGGTCGGGATGATGGGCAATACTGTCAACTTATAGAGTGTACGCTCCTTCCACCCTAGGGAGAAGGTTGGGATGAGGGGATAAAAATAAGCCTTATTCCTGTGTTGGTCTCCCCCTCACCCAACCCTCTCCCGCTGGAGAGGGCTTTGCACTGCTGAAGCCAACAACATCGGAAGGAGCAGGATTATGTCCGTCCCCTTTCAAATACCCTAATAAAAATATCCATTTACAAATAGTTATCCGCTGAGTATTCTCCGTATGCCAGATATGACTCTGGCATTCTTTTTTTTCTGGAAACGAAGTCAACTTGGCTGCATCAACTCAGGCAAAACGCCCTTGCTTTTGGAAAAACCATAACCTAACCGTACGAAGTATAAATTCAATCGGAGACCTTTATGAAAAAATTAATTTACGGTGCTTTGCTGATTTCTCTCTTTATGCCAACCTATAGCTATGCAGGGGCAGTGGAAACAACAGCGGCTAATACGACTAAAGCCGTGAGCGCAAACCCTGATTTAAATACGATCAAAGCCTTTTATGATTTACTGGGCAACCCGGATACGGATGTCGCTATCTTAAAAGAACATGCGGCATCCGTTATTGGTCTTAAATGGGATGCCATCCCCACGCCCTTGGGCGGACTTGGTTTAGAAGGCTTTGCCCAAACATTTTCCCGTTATCACCAAGCGATTCCTGATATGAAATGGGAACCGCAAAGCATCCTTAAATCAGGTAGCCACACCTATACCGTGCGCAGTCTCGGTTCGGGAACCCCCGTATTTGATTTTTTAGGCATTGGCGCAGAATGGGTTCCAGGCAACCATTTTGAAATAATGACTATCGACATCCATACGGTTAAAAATGGAAAAATTATCCGCACTTATCATGTTGAAGACTGGCGTGATGCGATGCGGCAATTGAAAGCAGTCCAATAAAACCAGTAAGTTAGGGTGGGCAAAAAGGCCAACCCTTCCTGCTTGGCTAGTTGTATAGTCAAAGCGAAAAAAATGTCATACGCTTAAAAAAGCTCAACGCTTACACGTCCACAACAGTTTTAGGTTTAGCTGCTTTAATTGCTGGACAAAATAGTTTTGCCAAACCCAGTCTAGGCAAAGCTGGAGTACAAACCTAGGTTTGTACTCCAGCTTTTCAATTCTTTCACACTCACTAGCGCAAATCCCCTTACAGCGCCACATAATCCTGTGGCTTATAAATACCTTTAATATCCAGTGGGTTACATTTTGATAGATCGGTAAATGGGCATGATCTTGTCTTGGTAATTTTCAGTGATATTGCCGAATTCTATGGCGGCCCTTTACATATCGGCCGAAGCCTACAGTTAGGCTGCTTTTTAGCAAAGGGTGCGTTTGCCTTAAAAATTAAACATATTGGGTTAGATTGGCATTTTTAAGGTTGAATTTAACTCTGCCTGCTATGGTGCAACCGTAATTGTTGACATTCTCGGAATACATTCACAGGAATGGCAATCTTCGATAATAAAATCACAGAGGAAAATACCATGACGACTCCTTTTACCGTTTTCACGACGGGCTCTAATAAGACCACACTGACCGATAAACTCCTGGCCACCAATTCGGGTATCGTAATAGACCCCAACTCTATCGCGCTAAACGCATCAGGACAGAGCGCGGTCAATTTTTATGACGGCTCGCTCGCGCCGCTTGGCATTGGGGCGGGTTTACTGCTGACATCGGGCACCACGCCCGGAACCAGTAACACAGTGGGCTGGTTCGGGGCCAGTAACGGCGGTAACGGCGATGCTGACATTAATGCCGTAGTCAATACTGTCTTTAATACCTCGTCTTACGATGCCACCACCTTATCCTTCGATTTCACCGCCACTGATCCCACTGCCACATCAATAAGCTTCGATTTGGTGTTTGGTTCTGACGAATATCCCGAATGGGTCGATGCGTTCGTTGATTCAGCCATTGTCATGGTCAACGGTGTCAATTACGCGCTGTTCAATCACGACCCTAACCACCCATTGAGCGTGGTCACTGCCAACTTGAACGCCGGTTATTTTCAGAATAACGCCAACAATATTTTACCGATTGAATACGACGGCGTCAGCCAGGTGCTGAAAATTGTCGCCCCCATCACATCGGGTGGCGTAAACAACCACATCAAAATCGCCATCGCTGACACAGGCGACCACATTTACGATAGCGGCATTTTTATCGCAAATTTATCGGCGGGCAATATTCCAGGGTCTGGCATCGTCATCACGCCGCCCAACTCAGGCACGGACAATAGCGACAACCTGACCGGATCATCGAAAGACGAGTATTTTGACCTGAAAGGGGGCGATGATGCTTGTTACGCCGGTGCAGGGGACGACATTGTCGTGGCGGGTGCGGGTAATGACTCAGTTTACGGCGGTAGTGGTGCTGATGAAATGAAAGGCGATGCGGGTGACGATAGCATTGACGGCGGTGTTGACAGCGACACAGCCGTTTATTCGGGGAACAGTTCCGAATACAGCGTGGTTTTCGACCCAGCCAGCACCGGCTTTACAATCACCGATAGCAAAACAGGCCCCAACGCCGAGGGCAAGGACACTTTGGTCAATGTCGAATTGGCTAAATTCAGTGATGGCCTTTTTGCCTTGGGTGCATCTGGCCTTACTCCGGTCACCAACCCTGTCGTCGCGCCTGCCAACACACCCGGATCGCTGGTCATCAGCGGCATTGGTTCAGCCGGAAGCGCTTTGACCGCCACAGTGAGCGACCCAGATGGCGTATCGGGTACGGTCAGCTATCAATGGCAAGCCTCCGGCGATAATGGGGCAAGCTGGAGCGATATCGTCGGCGCCAACGGCAACACCTACACAGTATCCGCAGCAAACGTCGGCATGGATATTCAAGTTGCCGCCAGTTACGTCGACGATGGTTTGACGCTTGAAGAACCGGCCAGTGCGCCGAAAACTATCTTGGAAGCCAACAACGGCGATTTGACTGTTACGTTGATGCAACTCAAAGCGCCTCTGGGCGCGAGCAACATTAACCCGTTGACGACTCTGGTGCAAAACGCCATCGATTTGGGATTATCGCCCAACATGGCGGCGCTCGCCATCAAAACGGTCTTGGGGCTTCCCGCCGAAATCAATCTGCAAACTTACGACGCCTACGCAGTTTTGCAGGCTAACCCAACCGATGTGACCGCACTCACAGTAGAAAAAGTCGCCGTTCAAGTCGCCATCCTGACTTCGCTTTCCAGCGACGATCTAGGTGTGAATTTGACTTTAGGCATCGCTAATGCGGCGGCGAACAATCAGGCCATTAATCTTGCAAACGCAAATGATCTCGCCGACATTCTTGGAATTGATATTACCGGCATAACCAATAAGAAGGATTATCCTCAGCCGCTAAGGGAGATCTTCGACCGCAACAAAAGCATGTCGGATGCCATCGCCGACGGTGGCGATATGAGTGTCATCGAGCAGGAATGGCAGGATTTGCTTAGCATCCAAGACGGTATCAACTCAACGTCTATTGCCGATCTAAGCATCCACGTTAACCAAGCTCCAACAGGAGGGGCAACGGCAAGCCTAATTACGGGTATGGAAGGGTCTGCTTACATCATCAGCGCAGCCGATTTGCTGGCAGGTTTCAGTGATTCGGACGGCGGCGTTTTGTCGGTATCTAACCTTTCCGCAAACATCTCTGGCAGTTGGGGCAACAATGCCAACAGTACCTGGACGTTCACCCCAAACACAAACTACAGCGGGCCAGTGGAACTCACCTACACGGTCGAGGATGGTCAAGGTGGCAGCACACCCGCTAGCCAAATGTTCGTGATTGTGCCGATTAACGATGCCCCAGCCTTAACGGGTACGCCAGCCACTTTGGCGGCAGGCCCTGAAGATACGGCTTACGCCGTTAGCGCCGCCGACCTGCTCACTGGCTTTACTGATGCCGATGGTGACGTGCTGAGTGTGTCAGATCTGAGTGCCTCCAATGGTGTTGTCACTGGCAATGCCACCGACGGCTTTACCATCACCCCAACACTGGACTTCAACGGCGCGGTCACTCTTGGCTACAACGTCATTGACAGTAACGGCGGCAGCCTTGCGGCAACACAAGGTTACCCATTAGCAGCGGTCAACGATGCACCCTCTGGCGCAACAACTGCAATACTGGCGACAGGTGCTGAAGACACCGCTTACAACATCAACCCCGCTGATTTGCTGCAAGGCTTCAGCGATGCCGATGGTGACGTGCTGAGTGTGTCAGATCTGAGTGCCTCCAATGGTGTTGTCACGGGCAATGCCACCGACGGCTTTACCATCACCCCAACACTGGACTTCAACGGCGCGGTCACTCTTGGCTACAACGTCATTGACAGTAACGGCGGCGGCATCGCAGCAACACAAGGTTACACAATCGCTCAACTTGCTCTGGAAACTCCGCCGGTCGCCAATAATGACAGCACCGTTACGCCAGAAGAAAAACCAGTCAAAGTGAACGTAGTCGCCAACGACACCGACGCTAACAACGACATGCTTGTTATATCTGCTTTCGATGCCACCAGCGCTAATGGAGGCAATATTGCGCTCAATACCGATGGAACTTTGACTTACACACCGGCTCATGATTTTTCGGGTACTGACAACTTTACTTATCAGGTAAGCAATAGTTCCGCTGAATCTAATGCGGCAACAGTCAGTATCAACGTCCTGGACGATTCGCCGGTCGAATCACGCGTATCAGTTACCTTGTCCGATTTAGAAATCAATCTGGAGTTGAAAGGCAAAGCCAATATCAACGGCACGGGCAATGCTTGGGATAATAGCCTGATCGGTAACAAGGGCGATAACGTATTGGATGGCAAAGGCGGCAATGACCATCTGAATGGCGGCGAAGGTAAAGACCTACTGATCGGCGGCACAGGAAATGATGCGCTAAAAGGCGGAGATGGCAAGGATAGCTATCTGTTTGCTGAAGAAGATATTCAAGTCGGCGGCAAAGACAAAATTTTGGACGGCAAAGGCGATACGGTCGACTTAAAGGCCTTGCTGTCTGATATAAAAGTGGATGGCATCACTCTGGAATCCGTGGCGAAGAATATCGTTCTTGGTAACACCTTCAGTCATGTTGCCGATCACGAAACCACGCTTGCCTTTAATGAAGGCAAATTATTGTTTGATATTAATCAAGATGGGAAATTTACTGCGGGTGATGACTTCCAGATTACGATTACCGGAGTTGATAAAGTTGTTTTCAATGCGGGTGCGGATCTGATGTTATTGGCATAACGTAAAACGTCGGTAAATTTCCTAACTTTTGCAAGAGGCGGGCAATGCCCGCCTTGTTCGTACGCTGTAAATTTGCACTAAGGCTGGAGTGTTGAAAGGTTTAAACCACCACAAAATCCGCATTGGTCAAGCTAAGATTTACGCCTAAAGTAGCGATCTGCACCGCCACACCCGCGCCATTACCATCAGCATCATAAAACAACGCACCGGTGGCTTTGTTGTAGACAAGAAAGTCATTGCTATCTTGTGCTGCTGTCGAGGTGACAAAAGCACTGGCAGCCAACACACCCGTTGACGTTAATTTTCCGAAAATTTTATTTTCCAGCTTGATCGTGTCATCGACCGGTTTGAAGTCAGTAATGTTATCGACATTAGACTTAAGCGCGGCATCAAACAGAAAGCTGTCTTTACCCATGCCGCCAGATAACGAATCGGGTCCTGCCGCACCTATTAAAGTATTTTTGCCATCGTTACCGGTCAAGGTATTGTCGCTGGCGTCACCTGCTGACTTGTGTACTTGCTGCAATCGTGCCTTGTTCGATGCCAACCGGTAAGATGTATTTGGGCATAATGACAGTATCGACACCACAATTACTGCCACAAAAAGCCGGGTATTTTTGATTATTTCGGGAAAGTCTACCGCCCTAGCCTGTCACTGGCAAAATAGGGGGCAAAAACAGCGGGTCTC
This sequence comes from Methylovulum sp., assembly GCA_030689765.1. Taxonomy (GTDB): domain Bacteria; phylum Pseudomonadota; class Gammaproteobacteria; order Methylococcales; family Methylomonadaceae; genus Methylovulum. Next base: position 4,294 of record JAUYEP010000352.1, on the reverse strand, counting down.
GGTGGTTCCGGTTGGGATTGTTTGGGCATTAAAAAACCCGCCAAGCCTTGTGGCTCGCGGGTTTGTGAGTCAGACTGGGCTAGTCTGAAACAGATATTTTTATTACAATGAATAATACATATCAAATTCAACAGGATGTGTGCTCATGCGCAAGCGGGTCACTTCCTGCATTTTCAATTCGATATAACCATCAATTACGTCATCAGTGAAAACACCACCACGGGTCAAGAATTCACGATCTTTGTCCAAAGCATCTAATGCTTGGTCGAAGGCGTGACAAACTTGTGGGATGGCTTTTTCTTCTTCAGGTGGCAGGTCGTATAAATCTTTATCCATCGCTTCACCTGGATGGATCTTGTTTTGGATGCCATCAAGACCCGCCATTAACATGGCTGCAAATGCCAGATAAGGGTTTGCTGTTGAGTCAGGGAAACGCACTTCAATACGGCGGCCTTTTGGGTTGTTGACAAAAGGAATACGGATGGAAGCTGAACGGTTACGCGCTGAATACGCCAACATAACCGGGGCTTCGAAGCCTGGGACCAGACGTTTGTAGCTGTTAGTTGACGCATTGGTGAAAGCATTTAATGCTTTGGCGTGTTTAATGATGCCGCCGATGTAGTACAGCGCCGTTTCAGACAGGCCGCCGTATAAGTCACCAGAGAACAAATTCACACCGTCTTTAGCCAGTGATTGATGGACGTGCATACCGCTGCCATTGTCGCCAACCATTGGTTTAGGCATGAAGGTCGCTGTTTTGCCGTAAGCGTGGGCAATGTTGGCAACCACATATTTCAAGCCCAACACTTCATCGGCTTTTTTTACCAAGGTGTTGAATTTTACGCCGATTTCGCATTGTCCAGCCGTGGCTACTTCGTGATGATGCACTTCAGTAATCATGCCCAATTCTTCCAGCGTCAAGCACATGGCTGAACGCATATCCTGAAATGAATCAACTGGCGGCACGGGAAAATAGCCACCTTTAATGCCAGGACGGTGACCGATGTTGCCGTCTTCATAAACTTTTTCAGAGTTCCAGCCCGCTTCTTGGGAATCAATTTTGTAGAATGAGCCGCTCATGTCGGTGCCCCAACGAATATCATCAAAAATGAAGAATTCGTTTTCAGGGCCAAAGAATGCCGTGTCGGCAATACCGGTTGATTGCAAATAAGCTTCCGCGCGTTTTGCCAATGAACGCGGGTCGCGCTCATAGCCTTGCATATTTTTAGGTTCGATAATGTCGCAACGCAATATTAATGTATTGTCGTCAAAGAAAGGGTCCATTACGGCTGTCGTTGGATCAGGCATTAAAATCATGTCTGATTCATTGATGTGTTTCCAGCCTGCAATTGAAGAACCGTCAAACATGTTGCCGTCTTCAAAGGTGTCTTCGCTGATGGAATGAGCAGGGAATGTCACATGTTGTTCTTTACCACGGGTATCGCAAAAACGAAAATCGACGAATTTTACGTCGTTTTCTTCAATCATTTTTAGTACGTTTTCTACAGTCATTAATCGTCTCCTGATAGGGTTTATGTTATTTACAGCGTTTTCAACTTAGTGATTGCCTATGTAGGAGTAAAACAGCTTTAGCTGTTTTGCTTCAATAGCTAAAGCTATTGGACTCCAACAAAATGTTACTAACGCAATCTGAGAACACTGTAAGTCAGCATTTTTGCCGAGCGCGATTACGATACATTTTTTTTGATGAGTTAGCCAATAAAAAAAGAAGCCTTGCGAGTGTGACTATTTAATCCTAAACAAGTGAATGATTTTAACTGCTAATAGGCTGCCATTGTTGCTAACAGGCGACATTTGGCGCACAAAAATAATACAAAAAACTGCGTTTACGCACATTTATGGTGCTATAGATTTTGAAAAGCAAGACAACGTTATCAATAATATATTATTTATTAATAAGTTAATTATATGGCATGTAATATGCTAAGTTTTTATAGTATTTTGTGCCGAAATGCTATAAAGTTGCCTTAAAGCAACAAAGAAGTTAATGTTCATAACTTACCCTTAATGGAGTTTCAATAATGAAAACTATGTTAAAACGTAAAAACCAAATGCTGTTTGTGGCTGCGAGTAGCCTTTTATCAATGGGCATGGGAGCAAATGATGTTTATGCCGCTGATGGCTTGATTGAAGAAATTAAACATTACGGCTTTACTGCGGGTGCTTGGGCGAATGCGGGCATCACCTACAATGCAACTGATCCTCAAGACAACTATAACGGCCCAGTTACTTTTGGTGACCGTTCCGGCGAACCCCAGTTAAACCAATTGAATGCCTACATTCAACGGGCCGTCGCCACAGAAGGCAGCGCGTGGGATTTTGGCGCACGTTTCGATGTCATGTTCGGTACGGATGCCGCATTTACCCAGGCTTATGGGGCTTATTCCGGCAACAACCCCGGCTGGGATTTGGATTTGTTGAGGGATAGAAGCGGCCGTCCAGATTCAAACCGTTTTTACGGTTTAGCCGTGCCACAAGCTTATGCCGAAATTTATGCGCCAATCGGCAACGGCTTAAATATCAAGGTGGGACACTTCTATACGCCGATTGGTTATGAAACAGTCCCTGCACCCGACAATTTTTTCTATAGCCATGCGTACACCATGCAGTTTGGCGAACCGTTCACCCATACCGGCTTGATGGCTAACTATGCCGTCAACAGTAACTGGTCATTTATGGGCGGTGTTGTTTCAGGCAGCGAAACAGGGGGTTGGGACGGTAACTTTGACGCGCAACTCGGTAACTGGGCTGGCTTGATGGGGGCGACTTACACCGCCGATAACGGCACGTCGATCAATGTCAGCGGCACTTATGGCGCGACTTCAGAAATCAACAATGCCGACTGGAGCATGTACAGCATTGTCCTGAAACACAACATCACCGAAAAAACCCACTTGGTCTTGCAACATGACCACGGCTTTGCTGATGGCAATGCGGCGTTTGGCACAACCGATGCTGAATGGTATGGCGTTAACAGCCATTTAACCTACGACATTAAAGACGACCTAACCGTTGGTCTTCGTGCGGAATGGTTCCGCGATCAAAATGGTTTCCGTGTATACGCGCCTGGACGGCCTTTCTTAGGGGGCGCTATGCCTGCAGCAAGTTATTACGAGATTACAGCGGGGCTGACGTGGAAACCAAAAACCTGGTTAAGCTTGCGTCCGAATGTCCGTTACGATTGGGTTGACGACACGACAGGCACACCTTTCGATGGTGGCAATCAAGACAGCCAATTCTTGTTCTCTACCGATGTGACCGTGAAATTCTGATTGCATCGTAGCGGATAAGGATGTCCATTAAGAAAGTCATCATAAAAATAGCCAGCAACGTACTATTAATCTGAACCAACAACAACGGTGGAGACAACCGATGAAAACCAACTTACTGATTATTATAATATTAACCCTTGGCTTGCTGGATGGCTGCGCTGTCACCAATCCTCATCCTATGGATATGACCCAAGCTGTGCAAAATGCGAGTTCCAAAGCCGATCATGAGGCACTGGCGGAACATTACGAGGCGGCAGCGGCAGAAATGCAGGTCAAGGTGGATGAACACAAGAAACTTCTCGCCCAATATGATGCCAAGAGCTATTTATACGGTAAGCAGGCGGGAGATTTGAAGGCGCATTGCGGCAGGCTGATTAGTATCTATGAAAGTGCTGTCGAGGCAAATTTAAGTATGGCAAGGATGCACAGGCTTATGTAGCCGCCTTTAGGTTTTAAGTAACCTAATCATTTAGCCCCCTTATAACAACATCAAGCCAGCCTAGGCAAAACCGGCACAGCCAAGTAGAGACGCAAGATTTTGCGTCTCTACCTCACCCGTTTCCAAGCTCAGTTAAGCCGGAGTAAAACAGCTTTAGCTGTTTTTGTTACCGCGTTTTCAGATTAGGTTAATAACAGTAGATTTAGCGGGTGGAGTACAAAAGTACAAACCTAGATTGGTACTCCGTTACCTCACTAACCGATGTTGAAACCGCTGTAATAGCCAAAGGTTGACACGCCAACAGCTAAAGCTTTTGGACTCCAGTCTTGGATAGCTTAACTGTGGGCAGTGAAGCTCCAGCTTGGGAACGGGCATGAAGATGCACAGGCTTATGTAGCCGCCTTTAGGTTTTAAAGTCCGTGATAAATAAAAAATGCGCTTCAAGGCGCATTTTTTTTGCCCGACGATAAATATACCCGCCTTCCTAGTCGCACCGATACCGCCCATGGCAATTAATAATGACCCGTTATGGTGCAATATTGGTTATGATTTTTCCTATTTT
>JAUYEP010000349.1 GCA_030689765.1 Methylovulum sp. | reverse complement strand
TCACGTTATTTCATACAGATAACTGCTGTTTCAAGCCAGATTTCGTGATAGAACAACCTAAAAATATAGCAATTATCTGCAAGGAATGTCATATAACACATTGTTTTAAAATCAATTAAAGTTGTGTAGATACTTATGGTTCCAGGGCAGGTCGTAGTTGATCAGCGCGTCGCAGAATTGGTAATCCAGGCCTTCGCAGCCGACTTCGGATGATAGCAGCACGTCCAGGGCTTGCGGGTCTTCTTTGGGCAAGCTAAAGCGGTTGCGTAAGGCACGGCGTTCGTCATCGGCTATTTTGCCGTGGATCAAGCCGACACGAATTTGTTCGTGCTTGAGATTTTCACTTAGATATTCCCAGGTGTGGCGAAAGCAAGTAAACACCAGCAGCTTGTTGTTGGCGAGTTGTTGTTTGTCGCGGATGACTTTGAGAAAGGCTTGCAGTTTGGGATCGGGGCCGGTGGTAAGCGCGTTGGCGCGGCGGATCAAGGTATCGACTTCGACGCGGAATTCGTTCAGAACTTGACTTACTTGTTCAAGGTCGCTGTCGTCGTCCATATCGCTCAATTCCAGTTGCGACAGATGGCGGTTGAGCATGGCTTTTAACAGCGGCGCCAAACCGAAAACGCAACTGGAAATTTGCCTGCGCACCGTGGACAGCATGAATTTAAGGTTGATGCAGCCGTGGCGGTGCGCGAGCATACGCGCTAAAAGGTCTATTAAATCACTGTGCAAGGTGGCTTGTTCGGGCGTGAATTCCACCGTGACGGTTTCCGGTTTGCGGAGGGTGAAAGTTGTGCCAATGTCGCGCCGCCGTGTGCGGTTGATGAACGGCGCGAAGGTATACAGCTCTTCCAGTTGCCGGATTAGTGCCAATCGGGTTTGCGGGCTGTCGTCATCGTCCAACAACACATCGCAGGCTTGCTGCATACGCGGGTCGTTGACCAACACGCCACGTCCCCAGGCCGTTGCTAGTGCGTTGTCGATTGATGCCAAGGCGGTGTTTTTCCATTCGGAGGTAGCAGCGCGGGCGGCGGCAATTGCAGTGTTTAAATGCGGATTGGGTTCAGCCATTTGCTGGAAATCCTGCTTGCTGGTGATGACATCGGGGCGCAGCAGATTGAGTAGGTTGTACAAATCGTGATCGCCCATTTGGATAGGTGTTGCCGACATGAGCACGACGGCTTCGGCGTTGTCGCAAAAATAGCGCACGTTGCGATGCGCCCAGGTGTCGGTGTTGCGGATGGCGTGGGCTTCATCGACGATGACCAGATCGAACACGGGCGGCGGGTCGAGTTCCAGCAATCCACGCTGTTTTGTACGACCTTGCTGTTTGCCGATTAACAGGGCTTCATCCAGCAGCGAATACGGTAAAATCGCCCGCGCGAATTTTTGCGGCCAAACGCCGTCCAGATGGGTTTCATCAAGGCAGTAGCGCAACGCCGCGCCGTCCAGATGCTCGAAACGCTCATCGAAACGCTTCATTTCCTGTTGCCATTTGCGTTCGGCAACCAAAGGCTTGGGACAAATCACCAGCACGGATTTTAATTCTCGCCGCGCTTGCAGTTCTTTCAAAATCAAACCCGCTTCGATGGTTTTACCGACACCGACTTCATCGGCGATCAGCATTCTGGGGCGGTCGGCTTGAATCAGTTTGAGCACCGGACGGAACTGGTACGGTACGAAGTTAATCCGCGACGCGAACAGCGAGTATAAATGCGTGGTGCTGGGGTGGCGTAATTGCAGTGCGGTCATTGCGGCGTGTAAGCCGTCTGGGGCGACGGCGGTGCGTGGCGGTGTGCTGTTAATGGGTTCGAGCTGTGATTCGTAATAGGTTGTGATGTTGCCATCGTGGAAAACTTGGTAACGGTTTTCGGGATCGCCCGGTAGGATTACCGTGATTGCACCCGTTTTTGCAGGTTCGGCTTTTAAACGAACCAGCTCGCCGGGATTGAATGTTGCTTGGATTGCAACGTTTGCGTTGAGTGTTTGGACGGGTGCTTCGACAGCGGCAAGCTTTCGCAGCAGATTTTTCTTGTCTTGGCTAACTTGATCTAAGGTATCGGAATCCGTGCCAAAAGCTTGCAGTAGTCTTTCTATCGTGTCGATGTCGCGGTAGCAAACATCATCCGGCAAACCGCCAGCCGGAGCATGCGCCCAGCGGTTGCGGATGGATTGCGCTTCTTTGAGCCAGTTTCTGGCATCCTTACTGAAATTGCATTGATTGGCAATGTCGTACCAGTTTTGGTCTATCACCCTAAGCAATGCAGAAAGATCAAGCTGTTCCAGTGCGTTTGGAGGCAAGTTTTGGGCAACTTATTTTTGCTGGAAAGTGAGTTTTTCCAAAACAAGTGTGTGCCACCAATTAGGTTCTATCTGAGGGAGCGACTGGTTAAGAACGGCGTTCAACTGACGGTTAAGCGTACTAAGAATGTCCATTTGTATTGTCGGAATGTTTGCAGGCGCGAAATGCTTGATGTTTTAGCGTATTAGCTGGAGAAAGTCATCTTGAATTTAGAAGTTTGTGGAGAGTTGTTCCAACGGCCATTGGTTGCCTGAATGACGCCTTGTTTGTCGATCAGGGCGATATTGGCCGGCAACGCGTCAAGGATTGAAGCCTGGATATTTTCTTGATGCCGCAAACGGCTGGTGATATTGCGGGCAACATGGGCCAACATCACTGCCGCGATTATCCCCAGTGCAAACAGGCTGATTTGTGGATGGGTAGAATGTAAGAAAGCTAATGCCACGGGCGCAAGCACCGCGAAACCTGACAGATGCAAGTATAGGCGGGTTAGCGACAATTTATGTTTTTGTTGGACCCACGAATCAAAACATCTCGAATCTTGCCAGATATCCGAAGTGATCTGAAACGATGGGATAGAAATCCCCGTTAAAGATAATATCCATGGCTTTGATTTGCATCGGGTGACCGTTGCGTTTGAAGATATGGTCAATGCGTTTGGGCTTGGCGTTTTTCCATCCGTCAATTTGACCATGATAGCTGGGTTGGTAAAAACGGTGGGGGTGCAATTCGTGGTATTGGTCCACATATTCCGCATTGCCTACGATATGGTTATAGGCATGTTCTCCGGCTGGCGAGTTGAAATCGCCGACGATGACATCGCCCCTGACACCGAAATGCAAGCGGGAGTTGATTAGCTTTCGAAGGTTAGCGTATTCTTCAAAAAAACCATGATGCGCCCAACTCAAATGGACATTGGCGACATGCAGCAAGCCGAACCACGGCACATCGATGCACGACACGGTGATGTTTCGGGACATGTAATTGTCTTTGCGATGATCCATAGAAACATAAGCCGAATAATTGTGCCGCATCGGGAAGCGGCTTAGGATGGCTGTGCCTTCCCGCCAACGATGAAACCCGATGTGGCTCCAGTCCTGATAGATATGATACCAATGTCCCCAATGGCGTAATTTTTTACAAATCCGAAAAGCCATGTTGGAGGGCGATTCACCGTAAGGGTGAGTGACCGGGTCGTGCATATACTCGCCAACCTCCTGAAAACAGATGACATCAACCCTTAAATGGGCGATCGCTTCGGCGAGGATATTCACTTCGCGCTCATGATGGTGCATGGTGTCAAACGGACAATGGCGTGGGTGTTGTTGGTAAGTATGGAGATTCAGCGTCAGCAGCGAGAGGTTCATAAAGTCGGCTTCTTGATCGTAATATTCAATGTTTCAGGATTCGTTTGTCAGACGTTGCATTGCAACGTCTCTACGTTTGCTTGTCAGTCTTACAAAAAAATATTAGCTCAAAGCTGAGGTTTTACAACAACTCTAACACTAATCCTGCCACTCCTGTTTTTGTCTAATGGCCTCCTCCTTCGCGTCATTGATTTCCCGCATGATACTTCTTACATCCGCCACTTTTTCGCTGCCCTTGAACCGGCCTGTCAATTTAACGTCAGGGTGCAACAAACCGCTTTCATACAATTTCCATATCTCTTTGCCATAACGGGTTGCCAGCAGTTCAGGGGCAAATTGCCCAAAGTAGGCGCAAAGGTTATCAACGTCGCGTTCCAGCATCCGTGCGGCATTATTGTTGGCAGCCGCATCAACCGCTTGCGGTAAATCAATAATGACGGGGCCTTCGGCATCTATCAGGATGTTATATTCAGAAAGGTCGCCATGGACTATGCCTGCACAAAGCATCCTGACGACTTCCCTGACCAGCAGTCCGTGGTACGCCAATGCTTCCTCCCTGGTCAACTCAAGGTCGTTAAGCCTAGGGGCCGCACTTCCCTGCCCATCGGTGACCAGCTCCATCAACAAAACGCCACCGACAAAATTATAAGGTTTAGGGACGCGCACACCGGCAGCAGCAAGGCGGTATAAAGCATCCACTTCCGCATTTTGCCAAACATCTTCCTGCTGTTTACGCCCAAATTTCGTGTTCTTATTCATCGCGCGTTCCTGGCGGCTGTTGCGTACTTTACGCCCCTCCTGATAGAGCGCCTGCTTGTGGAAGCCCCGTTTATTGGCTTCTTTATAGACTTTTGCGCAGCGAATTTCGCCTTCAGACACAACAACATAAACTGACGCTTCTTTACCGCTTTTTAGCGGGCGCAAAACTTCATCGACGAGACCATCCGCTACCAGTGGCTCGATACTTTTTGGCGTTTTCATCGCCGCTCCTGTCCTATCTAATTAAATCTGTTCAAAATTAAACACGGGTTCTTTCATGATTGTGCTGTTGTTGCAGCCAAGCCAATGCCCCCAACCCTGCGGCACGGCCCGTTGCAAAACAGGCGGTCAGCAAATAACCGCCTGTGGGCGCTTCCCAATCCAGCATTTCGCCGGCGCAGAACACGCCCGGCATCGCCCGCAGCATGAGTTGCCCATCAAGCGCAGCAAAAGTGACGCCACCCGCGCTACTGATGGCTTCATCAAGCGGTCTGACGGCAAGCAATTTGACCGGCAATGCCTTAATGGCCGCAGCCAGCCGCGCAGGGTCATCAAAGTCTGGCACGGGCAATATTTCCCGAAGCAGACCGGCTTTTACGCCATCGATACCTATCCGTTTGCGCAGGTAACTTGCCATTGAAGCCTTGCCGCGTGCCGGTGATAATCTGGCGATGAGTCGGGATTCGTCCTGATCAGGCGCTAAATCAAGATAAATGACAGCGCTCCCCGTTGTGGCAATTTCATCCCGCAACACTGCCGATAAGGTATAAATTAAACCGCCCTCAACACCCGATGCCGTCACCATTAATTCACCCCGCTGAATATTGCGGTAACCTTCTGCATGACTAAACGATACGCATAACGCCTTGACTGGCTGGCCTGCAAAACGATCACAAAAATGCTTGCTCCAGGCGACATCAAATCCACAGTTTGCCGGTTTCAGCGCTGAAACCGGAAGTCCGCGCCCACGCAGCAACGCTACCCATGCGCCTGTTGAACCCAGTTGCGGCCAACTGCCGCCGCCCAATGCCAATACTACGGCATCAACATTGATATTGCCTATCCCCTGTGGTGTTTGAAAGCAAAGTGTCGTGTTGCTTTCAGGATACCAGCCAGTCCATAAATGCCTGTTGTGAAAAGTGACGCCTGACCCGCGCAATCGCCGTAGCCATGCGCGTAATAAAGGCGCAGCTTTCATATCAGAGGGGAACACCCGCCCTGATGAACCGACAAACGTTTCAATGCCCAGCGCCTTAGCCCATCCGCGCAGATTTTCAGGACTAAACGCATCGAGCATCGGCTTAATGTCGGACTGATGCGTACCATAACGCGACAAGAATTTTGCAAAGGCTTCAGAATGTGTAATATTCATGCCGCCTTTACCTGCCATCAGGAATTTACGCCCCAAGGTAGGCATGGCATCATAAAGGTCAACCTTTATGCCATCGGCCTGGCTTAACACTTCTGCGGCCATCAATCCAGCCGGGCCTCCCCCAATAACCGCTACTGTTCGAATCATGCTGCTCCTGACGATATGGTTAATGTTCACTATTTATAGGACATTACGAGCCCTACATCGGGCATTATACAATATCGCAAATTTCACATGTCACCGGCTGTAGCACCCACCCTTTTGGTATCTTATGAAAAATCAGACAACCCCTGTTTTAGCTAATATTTTTTCAGCCATCCCTGATGGATTGCCTGAAGAATTGTTTGAATGCCTGTTAAAACAGGACAATATATTGATAGAGCGTATCATTTCCAAAGGGCATATCACACCCGAAGGCCAATGGTATGATCAGGCTTGGGATGAATGGGCCATACTGATCCAAGGCCAAGCTACCTTGTGTTTCGGGGGACAACAGAACAAATTGGTCTCCCTTGCTGCCGGTGATTATCTGCTGATCCCTGCACACACCAAACACCGCGTTGAATGGACACCGGCAGGGCTGAGCACTATTTGGTTGGCTATCCATCTGCATGGCGCAAAAATTTGGTAGTGGGTTAAATCTGTTGTTTAGGAGTCCAAAACACGTTTTGGATGTTTTGTGTAATCCAAGTCATGCCTTGGACTCCGAACCATAGGCAGTGAAATCGTGTGTAGGAAAAACACAGGTTTAACCCACTACCAAAAATTTAATCATGCCAGTTAAACATCTTGACTGTTTGAATCTGGTTTTGACGGGTGCTGATTTTATGGCGGCTTGATTACTGTAACGTTTTATACAAACGCTTCTAGCCGTTTAACGGACGGGTGCTTATGCACAGATTATTTTTATCGCCGCACTTTATCTATGAAAGCGCAGGCAAACATAGCCTGAAACCTTGAAAATAATGATAACTTATTGATTATTAAATTAATCTATTTATGTATAAAAAAACTACAATCTGACAAACCTACAGGTATTTCCTCACGTTAACACTGTTATCCAAACCTTATGCACAAAGTTATCCACAACTTATGTGGAAAAATGGATAGGTAATTGATTATATAGGTTTAAACCTTAAGGTGGTGACCAAGGATGAATAGGGGGGTCATGTTGAAAGTGGATATGGGTTTGACGTGACCCATTATTACATGCTGCCAGCGGAGGTAAACCCATAATGATTTTTATGGGTTTTTGAAATCGGCCTTGGATTTTTAGTATATCTAAGCCCCACGCAGTCCATCAGCGGTTGCTGACAAGAAAAGCATCGGCATAAATGTCGCTTAAAGAGGCGCCTTTAATATAGGCCGCCCGCTTGCTTTGATTAACCATCTCAGGATGCCCGCACAGGTAAACCCGCCAGCCTTTCAAGTTTTGATTGGCGTTTAGGGCAAGATCATGGGCGCGGCCTTGTGCATAACCGGTTTCGATAGCCTGTTCTGCAACACAAGCGCCTGATAGGCAAGCCGTGTAATTAAAGTTATCAAATTGTTTGGTAAGCCCGCGCATTTCATCAATGAGATACAAGCCGTCCTGGTTACGGCTGCCGTGATAAAGGTGAATGGCACCGGTATGCCCCTGTGCCAGCGCATCGTTGATGATGCCGTAAAGCGGTGCCAGACCGCTGCCCGTACCAATCAATAACAAAGGCTGTTCCATGCGCCCCGGCAAGTAATGGCAACTGCCTTGCGCTTCTGTAAGTGTCAATGGGGTGCCGTGCCCCAATTCATCGTGCACCCAGTTGCTGAATTGGCCATTGGGTAAGCGGCGTATATGAAATTCCAGAATTTTGTCATGTTGCGGGCTGTTGGCAATTGAATAGCTGCGCATCAAGCCGTCAAACCGTTGCAGATTAACAAATTGGCCGGCAAAAAAAGTCAGCTCTGCGTCGTATTGCAAGACCAAACGCAGGATGTCGGGTGTCAATTGCTGTTTTTTGATAACGCTTGCGTTAAGCAATGCGCCTTGCTGTTCGGGCAAGGCAACCGTCATATCCTGCTCAGGATGGCAAAGGCAAGCAAGAAAGTAGTTTTGTTTTTGCAAGGTGTCTTTAAGCCCCGCTTGCGCTAGGACAGGTGGAGCTGCATCAAGGCTGCACATTAAACAGGATTGGCAAACGCCTTGCTGGCATCCGTAAGGTATTTGAATATTTGCCTTTAATAAGGCTTCCAATACGGTTTCATTGGCTTGGCAGGAGATTTTAGATTCACCCAGTGTAATGTTCAGCATGTCACTCCACCCGGTATTAATTATCTGCCTAGCACGTCGTTGCGGGTGCTTTCAGCAATCGCGGCAACTTGCGCGATCAGCGCTTGAGGAACGTTCAATTCCTGTAATGTCGCACCAAGATGTTCCATGACGGCATCAAAATGGCTATCGTCCAAACCCATTTTGACAAGATTTTCATGACCTTTGCGCATGTCTTCGCCAGTGTAGTTATGCGGCCCACCAAACGCCATTGTTAAGAAAGCTTTTTGTTTGGCGGCTTGTTTTTCCATATCGACGTTATCGAAAAAACGGTTAATACGGTAATCAGCCAGCACTTTGCGGTAAAAAATATCTACTGCGGCATCAACAGCGCCAGCACCACCTAGTTGCTCAAATAAAGTTGCGTTTTTTGTTTCTGGTGTTGCACTCATCATCATCTCCGGTATTATTGTAATATTTTCTTATAAATCTAAAATTCACGGCTGCGAATTTTAATGGCAGTCTCCGTAAGCACAGATGCTTACCGGGAAAGTTTATTACAAGCCAGGAACTTATGCAATATATAGCTTTTAAAAGTATTTTATGTCACAAGATACATCGTTATACTTTAAGCGGCCAAGTTTTCGGTTTTTGCAGGTTAATCCGTTCGTGGTGATCCTTCGGCTGCGCTCAGGACTAAAGGCCTTGTCGAACCATGAGCGGATTAACCGTCCACCCTTCGACAAGGCTCTCCTGAGCGTAGCCGAAGGGTTCAGGGCGAACGGTTAATCCTAAAACCGAAAACTTGACTGTTCAGAGTAATATAAATTCTGAATAGACTGCATGTTGAGATGTTGACTAAATTGGTAGGTATAGTCATAATCAAACCTGCTTCAACTTACAAGTGTGTTTCAGTTTTATGACAAATCCAATAATTTTTACCGACAGTGCCGCAGCCAAGGTGAGTGAACTAATCGCCGAGGAAGGTAACGACAATCTTAAACTGCGCGTTTATGTCACCGGCGGAGGCTGTTCCGGTTTCCAGTATGGCTTTACGTTTGACGAAGAAGTTAATGATGATGATACCAGCGTGGTCAACGGCGGTGTGACTGTGCTGGTTGATTCGATGAGCATCCAATATCTGACGGGCGCTCAGGTTGACTATAAAGAAGATTTATCGGGTGCGCAGTTTGTTATCCGAAATCCTAACGCAACAACGACGTGCGGTTGCGGTTCTTCATTTTCTGCATAACTGTCCGTGTCAATCCAGGGGGTTAAATTAAGCCTCTTTGATAAATCCCCCCCAATATAACAGCGTGGTCCGCACCTGTTACTTCCTTGAGGTTACCCGGCAGATGATTGATGGTTTGCCGGGCTAGCCAGGCAAAAGCCATCGCTTCAACATGGTCAGGGTGTATGCCGCATAGCTCGGTTGAGGCCACTTGGCAGGACAGGCTTTGTTCGATTAATTGCAGCAAATAATCATTATGGCTGCCACCGCCGCAGACCAATACTTGTTCTGTCGCCGGTGCGTATTGTTGTATCGCCTCACAGAGGCTTATTGCTGTCAAATAGCACAGGCTGGCCTGTATGTCTTCGGGCCGGTAATTATCGATAGCACACTGCCGTTCAACCCAGTCCAGTGAAAAATATTCCTTGCCAGTGCTTTTGGGTGCCGGCGCCATAAAATACGCATCCTGCATTAAATGCCTGACCCATTCATGATTAATTGTGCCGGTTTTTGCCCATGCACCGCGTGGATCGTAATCACTATGTTGATGTCGTTGTATCCATTGATCTATCAAGGTATTGCCGGGGCCGGTATCAAAACCGATGACAGGCGCCGATGGCCCGGCGGGCAATACGGTGATATTGGCAATGCCGCCAATATTGACGATACAGCGGTGTTTATTCGACCCGCCAAATACGGCCTGATGGAATGCGGGGACCAGTGGTGCACCTTGCCCGTTAGCGGCAAGGTCCCGTCGCCTAAAATCAGCCACTGTTTTGATGGCTGTTTTTTCGGCAATAATGTTGGGGTCGCCGATTTGCAGCGAAAAAGGGAATGCGCTATCAGGGGAATGGTAAATGGTTTGTCCATGACTACCGATGGCGTTGATTGATGCCGCCGGAATATTGGTTTTGGTGAGCAATGAATGAACGGCTGCGGCAAACAAATGACCCAACTGGGTATCCAGCGAACCATAGTCCTGCAGCGAGATCAACGCATCGGCTTTGCCTAGTTGCTGGAGGGCCGTTTTAATTTCGTATGGGAAAGGCTGGAATTCAAAATCGACCAAGCGGATAGTGTTGTTTTTAAAATCAACCAGTGCCGCATCAATGCCATCGAGACTGGTGCCTGACATCAGGCCGACATAAAGCTCAGGCATGCTTGTTTTAGTCCGTGTTATGCAGATTTTTTGCCAGCAGCGTTTGTGCTTTGGCCGAGTAAAGCTGTGCCAAAACGGGATGTGCCTGCGCCTTGAAATCGCCGAGAAGATGGCCGTTTAATGCCATTAAATGGCGGGGAGCTTGGTTTTCCGGATTACGGTGCTCGCCATCAACGCGGAATTCATAATGCAGATGTGGGCCGGTTGCGAGTCCGGTTTGACCGACATAGCCAATGATGTCGCCCTGGGTTACCGAATCGCCGTCCAGCAAACCTTTTTTAAATCCGGAAAGATGCGCATACAGGGTTTCATAATGTTCGCCATGTTTGACTATCATGACTTGCCCATAGCCGCCTTTGCGGCCAATGAAAACAATATTGCCATCGCCTGCGGCTTTGACTGGCGTACCCGTTCTGGCGGCATAATCGACACCTTTATGGGCGCGTATTCTATTCAGAATGGGATGCTTGCGATTGGCATCAAAGTGCGAACTGATGCGTACATAATCGACCGGCGTACTTAAAAACGCCTTACGCATCGCCTTGCCTTCAGGGGTGTAATAATTGATGTTGCCATTGCTGTCTTCGTAGTTAACGGCGGTCAGAATACGGCCTTGCGCAACAAACTCGGCAGCGATGATCTGAGCGTTGCCGCCTTGTTCATAGACAAGGGTAAATTGGTCGCCGCGATGCAAGTTGGTGGCAAAATCAATATCCCAAGCAAAAATATTGGTTAGTTGGGTAATCAGTTCATCCGATAAGCCAGCCTCTTGACCGGCTGCCGACAACGAGGACGTGATGATGCCGTGCGCAGTTGTGTACTGATGTGATGCCTCAGTTCTGGAATGATTGATAACGTCGTTACTTTCTTCAGAATCGGCCGATATGAATGAATGTATGCGGTCATTATTTTCTGTCGGCTGTATTTCAAGCTGAACCAAACGGTTATTGGAAGGCAGATGGGGAATTCGGGTTGAAGCTAAGGTTAAATCGGGGGGGGGCAGACTTTTTTCTAAGGTGTAAGCAGCAAGCTTATGAGGCTTTCGATTAAAAATGACCTGTTTAGCCGTAGTGTTGTCAACATGTTTTTTTCTGCTATTTTTCAAATGGGTAACAAGCGTCTCATGGACGTGTGGCTTGCCCAGTTTAATAGCAACAACACCCTGTTTTTTACTGTGTTTGGCAGGTGTGGACGTATGTTTTGTGTTACGGCTATGCGCCTTGTCCGGTTTAATAGCCACAATAATGTGTTTTTTACTGTGCTTGGCGGATGCGGACACCTGTCTTTTTGCCGATGAATGGGTGGGTTTCGCATAACTGTAAGTGCATGCAATAGCTAAACCCACGCCCATTAACAATGAGGTATAAAATTTATTTTTCACAGGATAAGCTACGTATGGAATTCGTAAGGGTGTGATTGGATAATTTTCTTGTTTTCATTGTAAGTGTTTTCTTACAGTTTTACCACTTAAGCCCGAAGATTTGCGTGATAGAAAGGTTGGAAAAATGCGCCTAAACGGCATTGGGGTTATTAAAAATCTTATTTCATGCGGGCTCATAATGGTTGGAAAGGCCTTGCCAGGCGGGTCAGGGACAATGTTTATTATGGCCATGTTGTGCATTGTGCAAATTTCCAATGACTAATTAAGCCGTTGCGTCTGTAATATATTAGTAACATTGAGCAGTGATAATCAGGCCGCTGTAATAACCATTCTATTATTTAAAGGCTCCCCATGACAAAAGCACACCTGATCCCATTTTTATTGTTACCTTTTTTTGCAGCCTCGGCTGCGCAAGCAGAAGTAAACTTGATAGCAATTGGCGAAGTGAATGCCAATTATCAAGATTTATCACCAAGAACAGCCAGCCCACTTGAAAACGGCGTTGCAGGAAATATCCTCGGCGGTGTAGGTTCAGGCTTGGCTTATGCTGGCGGCAATACGTTTGTTGCAACGCCTGACCGCGGGCCGAACGCTAATCCCTACAATCCCCTGGTCGATGACACCACATCGTATATCAACCGTTTCCAAACATTCAATCTGGCACTCGCCGCTAATCCTGGTTACGATTCTTTAGCCATTGGCTCATTGCCGTACATTTTGTCCCCATTTCTTGCTGATACAACGTTGTTGTCCAGCACTGTGCAGTTGAGCTATGGCGTCGATGGGGCGCCAGCTTTGAATGGCATTGGCAAATATTATTTTACCGGCCGTTCTGATAATTTCAACGCCAGTAAGGGCTCGTCCTATCGTAATAATGGCCGTCTTGACCTTGAAGCAATACGTGTATCTGCTGACGGTAAAAGTGTATTTATTTCAGATGAATATGGCCCTTATGTATATCAGTTCAGCCGTACAACCGGCAAGCGTATGAAAGTATTCACATTGCCTGCACATTTTAATGTGGCTAATTTACGGGCTGTTGAAGCAGGTACAGATGGGGAAATTGCCGTAAATACTTCCGGCAGAACCACCAACAAAGGCATGGAAGGCTTGGCGATTACCCCTGACGGCAAAACGTTGGTCGGTATTATGCAGGCCAATTTGATTCAGGACACCAAAAAATATATCCGCATCGTCACGATTGACATTGCAACGGGCACTACCAAAGAATATGCTTATTTGCTGACAGACGGTACTGGTGCAAGTGAGATCGTCGCCATCAATGACCATGAGTTCCTGGTCGATGAACGCGATGGTAAGGGTTTGGGCGACAACAGCGCGGCTGTCGCCAAAAAACTTTTTAAAATCGACTTGGCAGGCGCAACTGATGTCAGCAATTTGGCGAAACTGGATGCCACGTCACCGGTTGTCATCAAGACCTTGTTCCTTGACGTAGTGGCCGAGTTGGCTGCGATGGGAATCAATGCCAATGATATTCCAGCCAAAATCGAAGCAGTGGCTTTCGGCCCTGACAGGGTTATCGGCGGTGTAACCAAACACACGCTGTTTAT
The DNA here is from genome assembly GCA_030689765.1 of Methylovulum sp. Taxonomy (GTDB): domain Bacteria; phylum Pseudomonadota; class Gammaproteobacteria; order Methylococcales; family Methylomonadaceae; genus Methylovulum. The sequence continues at coordinate 11,775 of JAUYEP010000349.1, read as the reverse complement.
CGCCAATGACAACGATTTTTTGGCTACCATCACTGACAGCAACCATCCGAACGGTATCGCCAATCCAAACAAGTTCTTTGTATTTTCTGTAGACGGTTCTGATTTACCAAACTACGTACCACAAACCATTGCGCCTTTAGCCAATGACAACCATGATCATGGTTAATTCTAAAAATTGTTAGATGTTCCCAGATAAACGTTAAACACACGTAAGTTCCTTTTGGAATTTCTCCCTTCGAAGAATACAAGGTAAGACTTTGTATTCTTCGTGTCTTTGATGGGGTTTTCAGGTGTCTGGAATCCGCAGCAGATTTTATCTGTATTTGATTTCTGCTTCAGCGTTTTCAGATAATGCCCTTAACCGTGAAACCAATTCATCAGCAGGATGTACACGCCATTCATCACCTAACCTAAGGCTCGCTTTTGCGGGCGCCGAGGTGTAATGCAGGTCTATCGGGCAGGTTCCACCCTTAAATGCCTGCAGGATAATAGCCAACTTATTAATGAATAACCCTGCTTCCAGATCATTTTCTGCTGCGTTCCAGTTTAACTGGATCGATTTGGCAAACGCAGCCCTAGCCTGTTCGATGTCGTATAACTTTTCCACCGTCAAACGCAGGGCATTAGTAAAGCTGTCTATAGCTAGCGCACCTTCGGCGATTAGCAGCTTATCTTTAGCGAAAATATCCCGGTACTTATCATAGACTTCACCAAAAACCGCACATTCAAGCCGACCAGACCGGTCGTCGAGCGTGGCGAAGCCCATCATTTTGCCGTTTTTGGTCTGGCGTGTGCGTACTTCGACGACCAGGCCCGCAACCCGCGCCGTCAAGTTACCGCGCGACCTTTCCACCGTCTCCTGCAAGGCCGCTATTTTGCCGTTGGTGAATTGCTTTAATTCCGGCTCGTATTGGTCTATCGGATGCCCAGACAAATACAAGCCCAGGATTGATTTTTCGGCATCCAGGCGTTCTTTTTCTGTCCAGGGTTCGGCAAACGTGGTATAGGTCCCAGTATCGTCGATATCATCCGTATTAACTACAAGGCCAAACAAATCGTTTTGTCCCGTTTGCGCCATTTTGCTGTGCTGTTCAGCGACTTTTAAAGCAGTAGAGAGTTCTGCCAGGTGACTGGCGCGGCACGGATTAAATTCGTCAAACGTGCCCGCCTTGATTAAGGCTTCGAGCACGCGCCGGTTCACTTTTCTGGAATCGACGCGTTTGCACAGGTCATAAAGCCCTGTAAACGGCCCGTTGGCCTTGCGCTCGCTAATCAACACATCTTCGATAGCCGCTTCGCCGACGCCTTTGATCGCGCCCAGGCCATAAACGATATGGTTGTCGCCGTTAACGGTAAACTTGTGCTCGGAAAGGTTGATATTGGGCGGGCGGATTTCCAGCTTCATTTGCCGGCATTCTTCGATTAGCACGACAACCTTGTCGGTGTTGTCCATATCCGAAGACAGCACTGCCGCCATGAATGCCGCCGGATAATGCGCTTTGAGCCATGCAGTTTGATAAGCGACCAGCGCATAAGCGGCGGAATGGCTTTTGTTAAAACCATAACCGGCGAATTTTTCCATCAAATCGAAAATATACGTGGCGATTTTTTCATCAACCTGATTGGCGACCGCACCGGAGGTGAATTTTTCCCGTTCCTTCGCCATTTCTTCAGGTTTCTTCTTGCCCATCGCCCGGCGCAGCATATCCGCACCGCCCAGCGTGTATTGCGCGAGTTCCCGCGCGATTTGCATGACCTGTTCCTGATACAGGATAACGCCGTTGGTCGGCTTGAGTATCGGTTCCAGCAGCGGATGCGCGTATTCGGCTTTCGCGCCGTGTTTGACATTGATGTAATCGTCAACCATGCCCGATTCCAGCGGCCCCGGCCTGAACAAGGCCACCAGGGCGATAATGTCGTCGAAGCAATCGGGTTTGAGCTTTTTAATCAGCTCTTTCATGCCGCGCGATTCGAGCTGGAATACGGCGGTGGTCAGGCCTTTTTTCAGCAGCACATACGAGGCGGCGTCATCTCTGGGAATGGTCGTTATATCAACCGGCGGTTCGCTGGTCAGTTGTTTTTTGCGGTTAATGGTTTGCAAGGCCCAATCAATAATCGTCAGCGTGCGCAAGCCTAAAAAGTCGAATTTGACCAGGCCTACTGCTTCGACATCATCTTTATCAAACTGCGTGACCAGATTGCCGCCGCCTTCTTCGCAATAAAGCGGTGTAAAATCCGTTAATTTGGTGGGTGATATAACGACGCCGCCAGCATGTTTGCCGGCGTTCCTGACCGTGCCTTCCAATGACAAGGCCATGTCAATCAATGCCTTGACTTCTTCTTCGGTATCGTAAAGCTGTTTGAGGTCTGGGCTGTCTTTTAATGCCTTGTCCAGGGTCATGCCGATTTCAAACGGGATCAGCTTGGCTAACCTATCGACAAAGCCATAGGAAAATCCCAGCACGCGCCCGACATCGCGGATAACGGCCTTGGCCGCCATCGAACCGTAAGTGATGATTTGCGCGACATGATCGCGGCCGTAATGCTCGGCGACATAATTGATCACTTCATCACGCCGGTCCATGCAGAAGTCAATATCGAAGTCCGGCATCGAAACCCGTTCAGGGTTCAAAAAGCGCTCGAACAGCAAATCAAATTCGATAGGGTCGAGGTCGGTGATTTTCAACGCATAAGCGACCAAAGAACCGGCACCCGAGCCGCGGCCTGGGCCGACCGGAATCTGATGGTTTTTCGCCCATTGGATAAAATCGGCAACAATCATGAAATAGCCCGGAAAGCCCATCGCATTGATAACTTCCAGTTCGGTATCCAGCCGCTGGTAGTAAACCTTGCGGTTCTCTTCATCCGAACCTTTTCCGGTTGCCGGATAGTGTTGCAACCGTTCATCCAGACCTTTTCTTGATTCGGCAGCCATCAGGTCGCCCAGTGTCATACCGGTGGGCACGGGAAAATCTGGTAAAAAGTTTTCTCCCAAGGTCAGCTTGATATTGCAGCGCTTGGCGATTTCAACGGTGTTTTCCAGCGCTTCAGGAATATCGGCAAACAAGGCCTGCATATCCTCGCTGCTGCGTAAATATTGCTGTTCGGTGTAGTCTTTGGGCCGCCGTGTATCATCCAATACACGCCCCTGATTGATACAAACCCGTACTTCATGTGCGGCAAAATCTTCTTGGCGAATAAAACGGACATCATTCGTTGCCACTACAGGCAATCCCGTTGCCAATGCCAGCTCAACGGCTGCGGCAATGTAACGTTCTTCGTCGGGTTTACCGACACGCTGTAATTCCAGATAAAAGCACTGACTAAACAAATTTCCCCAGTGGTTCGCCAGGTGTCTGGCAGTTCCGGCATTTTCAGACAACAGCGCCTTGCCAATATCACCTTCCATCGCCCCCGATAAAGCAATCAAGCCGCGATGATTGTTTGCTATCCATTCCCGTTTCAGCATCGGAACGCCCTGATGCTGGCCTTCCTGATAGGCTTTGGAAATAAGCTCGGTCAGCGTCACATAGCCCTGTTGGGTGTTGACCAGCAAGGTCAGGCGATGGGGTGCAGCAGGTTCTTCGTCGTTAAAGACCAGCACATCAGCCCCGGCTATCGGTTTGATGCCTTGTCCCATTGCCGCTTTATAAAACTTGACCAGCGAAAACAAATTGGCATGGTCGGTGATGGCAACAGCCGGCATGTTGAGTTCGGCGAGCCGTTTAACCAGAGGCTTGATTTTAACGATGCCGTCTACCAGCGAGAATTCGGTGTGTAGTCTTAGATGGACAAAGGCGGGTTGCATGAGGCGATAGTTATGAAGTCAGAAGATGCAAAGCTGCCGATTATAATACGTCGGCTCCTTATCGGCATGGTTAACTACCGGCATTTTTGTTTCGCTTCTGATAAACAACTGCCTGCAAAATAACGGGCAAAAAAAAGACAGGCTTTATGCCTGTCTTTTCATTGTGCCTGATATTGTTGCAGATACTAATTTATAGCGACGACAAACAACAGCTCACTAACTGTTTAAGGCGCTCGAATAAGCCATATCAAATGTTGGGATATGGCTATCCAGCCAACCTTTAACCATTTGACCGACTTCTTCGGTTACATCTGCTTCGCCCGCATGAAATTTTGTCTGCAGGCCTGCACAAATACCAACTAATGCGTCATGTTCTGATTTATGACCCGCATAACCATCAAAACCTTTAGCCTGCATTTCTTTTTCTTCATGAGCAAAATGTCCGACAACATACGCAATCAAATCATCTAACTGAGCGCCTACAGCAGAACGCTCTGCACCGCCAGTTGCCAAGTCATACAAATTATTAAGCTTATCAAACAAAATTTTATGTTCTTCATCAGCGAAACCAACATTTGTGCCATATTGATCGGCTGTCCAAGTTATTAACGACATAATAGTTTTCCTTATAGTTTTAGTTATACCACATAGAAATTATGGGTTATATTTCACATTCCGTCAAATATGACTGTCAGTGAAATCAGGCTAACAAAAAAATTTATTAAAGGCGGTAGTAATGCAATGACATTTCTAGTATATTTCAATGCCCACGGGGGCGACATGGCTTCGACGTGGGTAGCGAAACCTAGAGTGCATGCCGAGGACTGTACACCTCGTAAAATCTACAGAAAAAAAGTATTCGCAAATGACGAAAACTACTCAATGGCTCTAGCTGCTTAAACACAGCACCATTCCTTTGACCATCTGTGCTTATGCGGGTGGAGTTCGGTTCGCCGAACGCTCAGAGGTCATCTACATAAGATCGCGCTGAAATCTGTCCGGTGTGGATGCGCTAAAACCTTACGGAATCGCCGATGATTTTCTTGGCCCGACGGGTAGTCATTAGCTAAATCAAAAGCGCGGGATAAGCATGTAGACCTTGTGGCGGAGTACTTGCGGACGCGGGTTCAATTCCCGCCGCCTCCACCAATTTTAATTAACCTATTGTTTTTTAATAGATTAATTTTAGAAAAAACTTGAAATCCTTGGGTGCGTTACAAAAGTGCGTACCCATGGATTTCAACCCCCCTTCATATATCACCAAAAATCGTCTTGGGATCTATTATTTTCAGCTTCGCGTCCCAAAGCAATTCTGTCAAAATAACCCCCATTTACCCCCCCTTATCAGAAAATCACTAGGCACACGAAATAGGCGGGAAGCCTTACGCCTAGCTCGCCAAATGGTAGTTTTGATGGAAAATAACAATTATCTTCAAGTCCTTTCTACTATTGATATGGAAGCTGACAAGAATAATGAGCTTTTTCATATAGGGAAACCATTGTTTGCAGAGTTGGAACGCCTTAAAGATGAGGGACTCAATCTGGAAATAGAAAATTTTTTAATTAACCTTGGACAACTAGAAGAAAAAGCTCTTTATTATGTGATTGATGAAAATAATAACAGGGTGGATATATTTAATAAGCTTTTGTTAAATATGGAAAATCAAAAAGCCACTGATTTTTATAAAGAAACTCCAGCGATATTCAGGAAAAATTTAGATTCCTTGCGCCCCACCCAGCTTTCCATTCAAAATCATCCTGATTACGAGACAATAAACAACCAATTACAAGAATTGACATTTTCCCTTCAAAACCAGCATAAACAACATATCAAATCCATTCCACTACAAGAAGCATTTGATAAGTTTATCATTGAGAAAAAGACTAATTGGAAGGACGACAATTTCGAACAACACTATCGTAGTGCTATTTTTGCATTATTTTACGAATTGATTGGTGATGTAAAAACAGGTGACTTAGAAAAATCTCACGCCATACTTTACAAAAATGCTGTTCTAAAAATGCCATCAAACCGTAAGAAGAAGAAAGCATACAAAGTCTTCACAGCCAAGCAATTGATGGAATTGGATATTCCAGAAGAAGATCAATTCAGTGACAGAAATAAAGAAAAATACCTAGAGAATTTGTCTGGATTTTTGCAATGGTTGCAACAAAATGATCTGGCCATTGATAATCTGCATGTCCCATTACAAAACATCATAAAAAAATCAACTGCTGAACATGCAGATAAGAACATATATCAAGATGAAGACTTGCGAAAATTGTTTAACAGTCGCCAATATTGTGAAGGATTGCATGAATTTCCTTTTCAGTTTTGGGTTCCTTTGATTGGATTGCTTACTGGTGCGAGGGAGAATGAGATTTGCCAACTCCATCTGTCAGACATTTATATGCACAAAGAGACAAGCATCTGGGTATTTGACTTCAATGAAGATGACAGCACGATCACCAAAAAATCCATAAAAAATGGAAATCATGCACGATTAGTGCCAATACATAAAACACTCATTGATTTAGGGTTATTAAGCTTTATTGAAACCTTGAAGCAAACAAACGAGATGCGCTTGTTCCCAGAATTACCACACAGAGGAAAAAATAAATATGCGGACAAGTTTCAACGTTGGTTTAACAACTCTTACACTAACGCCAAAAACTGTAACATTACTACTCCAAACACATCTTTCCATTCATTGAGGCACACATTCATTACCCATTTGGCAAATGAGATGAATATTCAACCTCATCAAATTTCAACCATGGTAGGTCAAAAACCTGATGGTGGCGTTACAGTCCAAAGGTATATCAAACCAATTGATCTGGAGCAAAGAAACAATATCCTGAAAGAAGTTAATTTTGACAAATCAATTGATTTTTTAAAAATCAAAAAATGGCAACATCATCGTTTTGCAAAGTGATACCAAGCTCTTGTTTATTTACCTACCATCAAAACCCTTACTTTAACCGCTAGCCTTTTGCTATCCGAACCCCTTGGCAACGCATGAATCCAACGCCCATTAATATAAGCTTTTTAGAAACCGTCTACAGCAAAAACGTTGAAAAACAAACTCTTGATGAAATAATTGCTGTTATACGCTTAGGAGCATTAGCTGACAAAATCAAAAAGCTTCGGGCAATTAAGGACGAAAACAAACGCAAGCAATATAAAAGTGAATTCCCAGCATTTTTCCCAACAGTTTTACTAGGTACTAAAAATATACTGGGTGAGGACAGCCAGCCAACAGGGATCATTCAATTCGACGTAGACAAAAAAGACAACCCTAAATTGGATTTTGACCTGCTTAGTCAAGAAATAAAAAATCTCCCCGAAACGATTTATGCTTTCAAGTCACCCTCTGAAGGCTTGAAGTTTGGGCTATTAACCGATTTTCAGCGGGCGTTAGACGAGAAAATCCAAACGCTACAAGACCGTTTTAAACAAGCTTACCGATTGGTCTCTGATTATGTTGTCGATTCGGTTGCCATGCCTTTTATAATCGATGACAGCGCAGGTCACCTGAAACACAGTTGTTTTCTGTCCAGTGACCCGACCGCTTATTTCAACCCTGACTGCAAGAAATTAGCTGTTGATGCCAGTTGTTCGCCTTTACCCGTTAAGCAAAAAGCCCTTTTACAACTCAAACAGTCGATCAAGCCCGTATCGTTGATTTATTGTCATACATACCAGCAGATTATGACTATAAGAAACGTTTACCTATTAATGCTGCTGTGTTGGCTGAATTGGGACATTTAGGAATCCCCTTGTTAGAAAGGCACTGGACAACAAAAAGTAGAACTAAGCTAAACAATGACTTAAAGGGGATACTGAAACAAGTCGAGCAAGGTAGGTTCACTAACAATATCGGTACGCTAATCAATGAAGTTAAAAATATCAATGCGGTAACAGGCAAACAACGCAATTCACTTAAGCCTCAAGTTACTGATTACATACTTGAGCCTTTACTTTCAGCAGCAGAAGCGGAAACCAAACTTAAGGATATTGTCCAAGAATTTTTTACTGACAAATTGACCCGATTTATCAATTTTTCAGCAGGCGCAGGAAAAACTTATACGCTAATCAAATATTTAGATGAGCTAAATCCAAATGCCAAAATTTTGTATTTGGTCAAAACCCATCAATTGGCTGATGAAATCACTGAAACCTTTAAAAAAGTGCGGGAAGAACGGTTAAAACAGGTGGAGTTCAAGGAAAAAATCAGCAGCAAAAGCGGGATGATTGCTATGAAGGGGCGGAATATGCTCTGTGTAAACCAAACCGTAAAAGAAAAATACAAGGTCGATGACAAAGAGAATGCAATCCCTATTCATGCGGATCAATGTTCGAAAGAAGGCTGTCATTTGGTAGCCAGTTGCGCTTATATAGACCAATTTAACACCGTCTTCCAAGGTATCCGAGTGATGATGTTCAACGAATATTTTAACATGCCAGCACGCTGGTTTAACGGAGTTGACGAAGAAGGCAATCCAGCCAAACGAAAATGGCAGCCTGATTTTATTATCATTGACGAAAACATTATTGATAAGGATGATGACTGGGACGATAAATACGGGAGGTTTAAGACATCAATCGACAAAATCATTCATGAGGTTGAAAACGGGGAAGATTTAGCGGACACCATCATAAAATACCGTAAAGAGGTCTGTCTTGATGACGATGAAAATAATCCAGAAGACAAACCGATTACTTTCCACAACACTGACCAATACATTAAAGAATTAGCGGAAAAAAAATCAATCCGATTTTCACCCATACTGAGACAATTGGCCAAATTTGCCAAAACTGAGGATAAAAGCCTTTTAAAAGGTATGCGGGTTGAAAATGGCAGTATTGTCCAGTCGAGGCTTAAACTTGAAGCGGGGCGTTATCAAAACATCCCAACCTTGTATCTTGATGCCACTGCCAATAAGGAAGTCGTTAAGCACTTATTGCCAAACATCCAATTCCATTCAATACAAGTTAAGGCCAAATCCGATATAAATGTTTATCAACTAGCAAACACTACGCTGTCGATAAGTAAGCTAGAAGTCCAAAAAACACTCAATCAACTTATCAATGGGCTAAAAAGATTAATAATTGCCAAAGGTTACAGCAACGTTGGCTTGATTAGCTATAAAAGCATAACTGGGATTTCAGGAAACTTTGCCAGGTATTTGGCTGGTGAGCTAGGGATTAAATTGTTTGAACATTTCGGTAATCTCAGAGGGGTGAACAAGTTCTCTGATGTCGATTGCTTAATTATTGCAGGTCGGTATTCTATAAACCCGATAGGCATTAAGCAATATGCCTATGCGGTGTTCGGTGATTGCAATGAAATAGGTACTCATCATGAGAATAGACTGGTAAGAATGAAAGACGGTTCAGCCAATTTAATCAACTGTGACATCCGTGATGACCCACATATAGAAGCAATTTATGATCACTTTTCAGCAAGCGAAACCAAGCAGGCCATTGGTCGGGGTCGATTAATTCACGGTAAGCCTAAGGATATTTACTACCTAGCCAACGAGAGCATTGGCACTGACATTGAAATTACGGGATTTATCTACAAGGATGACATTTTTTATCAGCCATTGGTTACTGATGAATATTGGGTCACACTTATTGAAACGGGTTTTATACGCGACAATCAGCCAGATTTGATGTCGAAATTTGGTTGGGATAAAAATAAATTACAGAATAACAGGGCCAAGCTTAAAGCCGAATTGATTGATGCGGGGTTTGAATATTGTTCAGTAAGTTTTACCGATAAAAATAGAAACCATAAAGATTGGGATTATTTCGCTAAAGACTTGGATAAGCTTAAAGCTCATTTGGTTGCTGAAGGTATTAAAAATCCTAAAATCGAACTCAAGGCATTGTAAAAAATCGCTATATAGAATTTAGAAAGTCGTAGTTTAGTATTGTTTTTCTATATAACACTATTATAGAATAGCAATACTTTTCTACGCAATATTTTCTGTTCAAATATACCATAGCATTTATTAACGAACAAAAAAAATTTAAATCATCTTTTAAAAGTATTTAATTAAGAAACATCCCATTTTATATAACATCTAGGTCTTTTAATTTAGCCAGAAAACCTATTTATAAAGTAATTCGTAGATCAAAAAGCAATTATCAATAATAAATTCCCATCGAATTAAGCTAGATTTATGTTGTGTGGATCGGTCTATCCTTGATATTCAAAATTGGATTGATGACTGTATGGCTAACTCAATAACATACACTTCGCTTCTTCCTTATAGTTCATAAACTTATAAATGTCGCTATGAACAGTAAATTTACTAACATACCCGTTGAAGCAGACACAAAAATCATAAATCAGCTAGAGGCTTTGTTAGGCAGCTATTCAGTCTTATATCAAAAATGGGTTTGGGATGGCGTTGCCGCAGAAAGCTTGATTTTTGCCAATGAAGACATTCCAGATTTAACTGATGAAGAGCTGAAAAAAGAGGTGAAAAATTCGCCAATTTGCTGGGAAAAGTCACAAATCACTATCAAGAAAACCGATGGCTTTACGTTTGTGAATTTTAATTTTGGTGTGCTGTAGTCTAAATTTATCGTTGTGAAGAAACATTTTATCAACGGTACTCCATTGGCATGAGATTCAGGCATGGTGTTCAGTAGCGTTTTGCTAGAAAATTCTACAACCCCTGCTGGAGAGCTTATTGCGGCTGGAAATTTTTATTATGGGATAATGAATACGTTTCAATTTCCGTTGCAGAGCAATTCTGAAATCAATCCGTTGTTCGAGCTGAATGAAAAAATAAATTATGAAAGTATATTTTTCGCATGGAAAAGAAAGCGGCCCTTGGGGCAGCAAAATAACTAGGCTTGCAAAGGTTGCCAAAGATCAAGGCTACAGCGTTGACAGTATCGATTATTCAGGCATTTCAGATCCAGACCTTAGAGTTGAGCATCTATTAAGCATATTAAAAGATGCAGAGGAAGATTTCTTGCTTGTTGGATCAAGTATGGGGGGATATGTTGCATTGGTAGCTTCGGAGCGGGTCAATGCAAAAGGCGTATTTTTATTAGCACCTGCCCTTTATATACAAGGCTTTAAAAAGCAAGCCTATACTAATAGCAAAAACGTAGAAATCGTACATGGCTGGTCTGATGACATTATCCCGCCTGAGAATTCGATTAAATTCGCAAAACAAGTTGACTGTACACTGCATTTAATTTCTGGAGATCACCGCTTGAACTCTTCCATAGAGATTGTTGAAAAACTATTTTCGCAGTACCTCGTCGATAAGATACTTGCCACTTAAACCCTCAGCACAGAATGGCTAAAAAATTAGCAATAACCCTTGTTGCAAATTCATCAAGCAAATCCTGAAAGCTTTAAACCTCCAGCTTCCAGAAAATTTATTCGCAGCAATGAATTATCATAGGGGCATGTCTTGGTTGTTTCAAATACTAAGTAATTGATTGTAAATATCTATAGAAAAAATTATCAATATCTCTATATATATAATAGAAATAAGAACAACTTTTTCTACAATATTCTGCTTTCAAAAAATTGAAAAATATCCTGCAATGTGCGGTTTTATTGAATAGTAAAAAATACAATAAAAACATAGTATTGCAGGTTATTTTTTAATTTTTCAACCATATATTTTATTGAGCAATGATAAGATAGCGGTTAAGTATAAAATTTATAAAAACTGTTTTTTAGGTATTTAAAATCAATGACTTATAATGGTATATTTTGCTAACTTACACAACTGAGACTTTTGTTGTCCGTTGAATTTTTATCAAAGCTACTAACCACACGTTACATAGGGTGTGATTAAAAGTGTGGGGATTCTGTAAAATACCGTTATTTAACTTGACTTAGCCCATGGACACAAACAAAGATCAGCTTTTTATCAGCCGCCTTAACCAACACCCAAAGCTACGTGAGCGAATGGAAGCCTTGCTT
>JAUYEP010000348.1 GCA_030689765.1 Methylovulum sp. | reverse complement strand
AAAAAGTCAAATGCGTTTGCCCTGGGCGTCCTTCAAAAGAAGAAATGGTGCGGCAACAATTTGCTACAATGAAGATGATACCCTCTTAAATTCAGTAATGTGTGTCTGGACAATGGGGTTCACTTTACTAAAATACCAAGCTGTCCATTTCCTTGATGACCAATGTCTAATGGCAATAATTGTCACTTTTTTAGGGTATGAAAGAATGCGCCTTGTCTTCATTTTTTTAGCTTTGTGGTTTCCTTTTGGTGCATTGGCATTAAATGGCGATAAACCCAAAGTCATTCAACTTATCAAAACCACCCATAGTTGGGACGGCAAGCAGATTGTTTATCCGCCCGGTCAGCCGGAAATAACCGGGCTGCTGATTGAGATTGCGCCCGGGAAAGAAACGGGCTGGCATTTGCATCCCCTGCCGTCATTTGCTTTCATTCTGGAAGGGACCCTCGAAGTGATGCTAAAAGATGGCAAAATAAAGCGCTTGCAGGCCGGTGACCCGCTAGTTGAAGTTGTCAATACGCCCCACAATGGCCGTAATGTCGGCACAACGCCGTTGAAGATCATGGTGTTTTATGCTGGCGCTGTCGGCCAAAAATTGACATTGGAACAACCCGGCTGATATAACCCGTAAAGCGGATTCGCGCTAGAGGCGGTAGGCAAATCTGGCTATCATCCCGATATGACGCGGATTCATATGACCATGCCCTATCCCCTTAAAAAATTAGCCGATGCTTATTCAAATTGGCATAATGTCAAGCTAACGCTTACCACATAAAAAACGACCATCGCGCAGGGCCCAGAAATAAAATTCATACTGTTATGGAACAACTACACTACGTCAATTGGTTCAGGGCTTCATCGCCCTACATCCACGCCCATCGTAACAAAACCTTTGTCATTTCGTTCGGCGGCGAGGCGGTGCTGGCTGATGATTTTTATCATCATGTCCATGATTTTGCACTACTTAACAGCTTGGGGATTCGTCTGGTGCTGGTGCATGGCATACGCCCGCAAGTCGACCAACGCCTTAATAAATTGCATGCCGCACCGCGTTTTAATAACAATTTGCGTATTACCGACGATCTGGCTTTGCAGTGTGTAAAAGAAGCGGCGGGCCTGGTACGTGTAGAAATTGAGGCATTGCTGTCTTTAGGCTTGGCAAACTCGCCGATGGCAGGCGCTAAAATAAAAGTGGCTTCCGGAAATTTTGTCACCGCCAAACCATTGGGTGTGATTGATGGCGTTGATTATTGCCATACCGGTGAAGTGCGCCGTATCGACAACGCCGCCATTCACCAGCAGCTCGATCAGGATAATGTGGTATTGATTTCACCGATAGGCTATTCGCCCAGCGGTGAAATTTTTAATTTGTCCGCAGAGCAAGTTGCCACTGCCGTTGCTATTGGGCTAAAGGCTGAAAAGCTTATATTGTTGACTGAACAAAACTGTTGCAATCCCGATAGCGGTGAATATGTCCAGCAAATGACCACCGCTGAAGCCAGCACTTTTCTGGCGCAATATCCTCAATTATCAGAACGGGTCAGCCAACCGCTTAAGGCAGCGATTCAAGCTTGCCAATCAGGGACAGCGCGGGTACACCTTATTAATCGGATCCAGGACGGGGCGTTGTTGCTGGAGCTGTTTACCCGTGACGGTATTGGCACATTGATTAGCTCAACGCCTTATGAAGAGCTTAGGCCGGCAGTTTTGAACGATATAGGCGGCATTCTGGAATTGATCAAGCCACTGGAACAGCAAGGTATCCTGGCGAAACGTTCGAGGGAAAAAATTGAAATGGAACTCGCTGACTATATTGTGATTGACCGCGATGGCCTCATTATTGGCTGTCTTGCGCTACACCCGAACCAGCAGTGCCAATTCGGTGCGCTGGCGTGCCTTGCCGTGCATCCTGAATATCAGCGTTCAGCTCGCGCAAATCGTCTTTTAGACTATGCTTATCGCAAAGCCAGGCTGCTCAACCTGAAGAAACTGTTTGTGTTATCTACGCAAACCATGCACTGGTTTATCGAGCGGGGATTTTTGTCGTCAGATATTAACAGTCTTCCTGAGCCGTTAAAAGCCCTTTACAACCCGCAAAGAAACTCTAAAGTGCTTTGCAAAGACCTTGAATAGTCCAAGATGACAAATTTATCTGACTGCCTAACCACCGATAGCCTATCAATATTGCAACTCACTGATTTACATATTCTTGCCAACCATGATACGACATTATTAGGGATTAATACGACGTATTACTTTGAAGCAGTTTTGGCAATGGCTTTCGCGCAGCATAGGACGTTTGATTTAATCTTGCTTACCGGCGACCTTGCCCAAGATGCAGTCATCGATAGCTACCAGTACATTCTGGACAAGATGAACGCGTTTGGCATACCCTGCCTTTGTTTGCCCGGCAATCATGATGATCCCGCATTGATGCGGCAGGTTTTCAATACGGGACTGATAAGCTGCCGTAAGCAGCTGGTTTTGAATGATTGGCAAATCATCAGCTTGAACAGTCAGATACCGGGTTCGGATGGGGGACGTTTGGCGGTTGTAGAAATGGAGTTTCTTGAAGGTTGCTTGCGTGATTTCCAAGACAAACATGCACTAATTGCGGTGCATCATCATTGCTTGAAGACTAACAGTGTTTGGATGGACACGATGATAATAGAAAATAGCGATGAGTTTTTAGCGGTAATAAGAAAATACCCGCGAGTAAAATTGATTCTCAACGGGCATATCCACCAATTAATGGATAGGACAATGGGGACAGTCCGCGTACTAGGTACGCCGTCGACCTGCTTTCAATTTAAACCTGAAAGCAGGGAATTTGGCATCGACACCACTTCTCCGGCGTACCGGTTAATACAATTGCATGCAGACGGGCGATTAGAAACACAAGTTTTTCGCTTACCTGAGCCATTGGCGGGATTACAAATGGATACGGCAGGCTATTGAGCTTAACATTTGGCTTGCTTGCCGTTGTTTTTTTTAGCTAAATAACACTCTGTTTTAATAGCTATCCCATTAGTTGTCAGAATGACGCCTAACTCGCTCATCGCCTTTTGGTAAACTTTGCGTTTGAAGTACACGACATCGTTTAACGGCTCCCAATAATCCACCCAGCGCCAACTGTCAAATTCCGGTTTCGCGCACAGATCAAAACGGACATTGGTGTCCGCTGTCATTAACCGCAACACATACCAGATCTGTTTTTGACCGATACATAACGGTAATGAATTCTTGCGTATATAGCGTTCCGGCAGCTGATACCTTAGCCAGTAACGGGTGCGCCCAAGTATCTGGACATGCTGTTTTTGCAGCCCGGTTTCTTCCCACAATTCTCGATACATCGCTGTTTCAGGGTCTTCATTCTGATTAATTCCTCCTTGCGGGAACTGCCATGCGTTCACGCCCATCCGTTTTGCCCAAAACACGCGACCCTCGTCATTGCAAAGGATGATCCCGACATTGGGCCGGTATCCTTTAGAGTCTATCATGTTAAAACCTGTGTTTATCTTAGTCTTACCTAAATCCAGCGTGTGATATAGTGCGTTCAGGCAAGTAGTTTGTAATGTTCCGCATTGTTCCATAAAAAAAGTGCTTATGCCATAGCGCATAGCCTTTTAATTGCTTCTGACAGGGTTAGTATGAGTTTAGCGATTTTTGATTTGGATAACACGCTGATAGGCGATGACAGTGACTATCTGTGGGGGCAATTTCTTGTTGATCAAGGCGTTGTTGATAAGGCGCAGTATGAAGCCGCAAATGCAAAGTTTTATGATCAATATAAACAAGGCACACTCGATATTGTCGAATTTTTGCGGTTCTCCCTACACCCTTTAGCTGAAAACGATGCGTTGCAACTGTATCAATGGCGGGCGCAATTTATACAGGACATTATTACGCCTCTGCTACTTAAACCGGCACAGCAATTAATTGACAAACATAAGGCGCAAGGCGATACCTTGTTGGTTATTACGGCGACTAATCGCTTTGTTACCGCGCCGATTGTCGAGTTGTATGGCATCACTAATTTGCTGGCGACAACCCCTGAGTTTGTTGATGGCAGATATACCGGTAGGTTTATTGACATACCCTGTTTTCAGGAGGGTAAAGTAAAGTTATTGGAGCGTTGGTTGGAAACTTCAGGTGAAACGATGCAAGGCAGCTGGTTTTATAGTGACTCTCATAATGATTTGCCCTTGCTAAAACGCGTGGACCATCCCGTTGCTGTTGATCCTGATGAAAAACTGGCTGAGTTTGCCAAAGTTGCCGGATGGCCTGTCATCAGTTTAAGGGATCATGAATGCCCCACGCATCATTTTCAAAAATAACGCTCTGAAACTATCCGTTAAGCCACTCGAAACAATTCAAAGTGACTGGACTCATAAGCGTAACATCAGTTAGTATTCCATTGATTTTCTTATTTTAATAAAAAGGGTGACGGAAACCGATCACTCTGGGGAGGGGGGTATTTATGCAAGCTTATTTAGCCATTATTGAAAAAGCCATTGTTGAAAATGGTTTGTACAATTTTGTTTTTTTTGCAGCGGTAGGCATTTTTATTGCCAGCATGCTGCTTTGTTTGTTGATAAGGGCGCGTTACCGGAACAAGGTTGCCAACCTTGATGCCGAACTGACAACAGAACGTGTTACTCATGAGCAGGAGCGCGTGCAGTTAAGCGATAACCTTAATGCCGCACATGAAAAAATACAGCAACAGGAAGAAGAATTAACGGTTCAAAGCAACCGTATTGAGCAGATAGAACGCGATAAACAGGCGGCTCAAATTGGTGCAGCACGTGCAGCCGTACTTGAAGGGGAGATTCAGCAGCGTAACCAGTATTTGCTTGAATTGCTCAATACTTTTGAAAAAGAGTTGGGGCTTGCCGCTGATGTGCCAGAAGCTTCTGGTCCAGATGGGTTATGGCAAAGACACCGCGCAGTCATTGCAGGATTGGCAAACCGCCTGCAAACCGAAGAACGCCGATGTTCAGAACTGGAGCAGATTCTGCTGACAGGGCAAACGGTGCTTGCCGAAAAAGAAGCGGCACTAGAAGAGTTAAGAAACATCGCCGACGAACAAGTTGCCCATAGCGCTAAAACAGAGCAGGATTTTGCCGCTCGACTTAGTAATACTGAAAACACATTTTCAAAACTCCAAAAGAAACACCAGGTTTATAAAGCCTATTTTGGTAGGTTGGCGTGGGGGCGTATGCAGGTTTTTAATGATTTAAATCTTGCGGCACACAAAATACATCAGATGGAAACTGATTCACAAACTAAAGAAGTCCCTATTGAACCGATAACACAACTGGACAGCCCACAAGTTACTGAAGTGATTTTACCCGCTGAGGCAAATCAAGAGGTGTTGCCGGAAATTCAAGATGAAGGTCAATCGCCTATCGCGGCGCCAGAGAAAACCAAACCAGCCAATCCATTATTTGCGCGGGTTGTCAATGCAGTGAAAACCGATTTCGGTCTTGGCAAACAGTCGCCTGAAATAATCGAAGTGGGTGATGATGGGCAGGCAGAACCACAAGAAGGCCCTATTGAACCGATGGCACAACAGGACAGCCCACAGCTTATTGAAGCGCTTGTACCTGCTGAAGACACTCAAGAGGAACAGCCGATTATCGGGGCACCAGAGAAAACCAAACCAGCCAATCCATTATTTGCACGGTTTGTTAACGCAGTGAAAACCGATTTCGGTCTTGGCAACCAGTCATCTGAAAAAATTGAAGCTGGGGATGGGCAAGCAGAACCACAACAGGCCGACCAGGAATATATTAAACCTTTGGCTGAAACAGAGGCTGTTATTGAAGAAGGGCAGGTATCCGATACGAAGCACACAACCATCAGCAAGGTATTAGAAAAAACGGAACGCTTGCCTCAAGACATCAAAGGACAATGGTTAGGTTTGTTCAAAAAACAAACGCATGAGATAAGCGGAAATGAACAGCCATTGCCCGATGACCGGGTTGTCGAAGCGATTAATCCTGAGACACCTGCTGATGATGAAATCATGCCAAAAGCCAGAAATATACAGGTGCAGTTGAGCCGTTTTTTCAAAAGATGAGCTTCTTCTCCCGCTAGCAGACCGGCAGGCTGGCGTTGCCGCTTCAACCTGCCGCCAATTTATGCGGTTAACTTGTAATATTCGTTTTCCTCCCGCTGGCAGGTTGGCGTTGCCGCTTCAACCTGCCGAGAGTTTTGCGGTTAACTTGTAATATTCGCTTTCGGAAATAATATCGCCATTATCTTCAACACGATCAAGAAACAGTTTTCCGTCCAGATGATCGCATTCGTGCTGAAATATCCTCGCAACAAAGCCATCAAGATTTAATGTTCTCAATATGCCTTGCAGATCAGTATATTGCGTTGTTATCGCCTGATAACGTGGCACCAGGGCGCGTATAGCCGGAATACTCAAGCAACCTTCCCAGCCTTTTTCTTTGGTGTCCGATAACACCTGAAAAGAAGGGTTAATCATCACGGTCGGCGCCATGAGCGGCGCATACGGGTAACGTTTGGTAGGGCGTGATGCGACGATGATGATGCGTTTCGATACATTGACTTGCGGGGCGGCGATGCCAACGCCATGGGTGTCCATCATGATTTGTTGCATGATGTCTATAGTCTGCCGGATGTCGGTGGCATGCACATCATCGACAGCCATCGCGTGTTGCCGCAGGATTTTTGCGCCTAACTGGGCACAACGGGTATCGGTCAGAAGCATGGTCAAACCTGTATTTCATTTAAAAGCAAGGCCTGGGCCTGTATCGTTTCTTCATGTTCTGCATGCGGCGCACGTTGGTAACTGCCGTCCGATTGTAACAGCCAGACCTGCGAATTATCTTTCAAATACAAATCAAGGTCATGCAAAATGCGCGCTGACAATTTTTTGCTTTCAATCGGGAAGCAAATTTCCACGCGTTTAAACATATTGCGGTTCATGAAATCAGCGCTCGATGCGTAAACCTCCTGCTCGCCATCATTGGAAAAGCAATAAATCCGGGCATGTTCAAGAAATCGGCCGATAACGGCCCTGACTTCAATATTTTCTGATACGCCTGGAATGCCTGGCCGCAGGCAGCATACGCCCCTGACCATCAGTTTTATTTCTACGCCTGCCTGTGATGCGCGGTAAAGCGCTTTTATCAATTGTTCTTCAACGACGGCGTTGACCTGGATGATAATTTTTGCATGCCGCCCATTTTTGGCATGATTGATTTCCCGCTCAATTTTTTCCATTAACCCCTTATGCAATGAAAACGGTGATTGCAATAATTTATTTAGCTTGGTCACTTTGCCCAGGCTGGTCAGTTGGGCAAAGACGCGCCTGACATCTTCACCAAGTTCTTTATCACAGGAAAACAGGCCGTAATCGGTGTAAATCCTCGCCGTTTTCGGATGGTAATTTCCCGTACCCAGATGCACATAATTGCATAGCTCTTTACCTTCGCGGCGTAACACCAGACACATTTTGGCATGCGTTTTATAGCCGACTACGCCGTATACAACATGGACGGCGGCTTCCTGTAATTTGGCGGCAAGGTCTATATTGGCTTTTTCATCGAACCGCGCCCGCAACTCAATGACGACCGTCACCACTTTACCCGCCCTGGCCGCTTTGATTAACGCACTGACGATAGGTGAATCGGCACCCGTGCGGTAGAGTGTTTGTTTAATGGCCAGCACTTCAGGCGCATCGGCGGCCTGGCGCAGAAAATCAACGACAGGTGCAAACGATTCAAAAGGATGGTGCAACAAAATATCACTGCGCCTTATCGCGGCAAATATATCTTTGTCGCGTGCCAAGTGGGATGGGACGGTAGGTTTGAAAGGTGCAAACTTAAGATCCGAACGGTCTACCAGCTCATTGATTTCCTGAATCCTATTGAGGTTGACAGGCCCATTGACTAGAAACAAGCGGTCCCTGGTCAAGTTAAAACGGGCCAGCAAAAAATTAACCGTGTCTTCAGGACATTTCGCATCCACTTCCAGACGGACTTCATTGCCATAATTGCGCATGGCCAGCTCCCCTTGGACAGCCAGCAATAAATCGTCAATGGCATCGTCATCTACGAAAAAATCACTGTTCCGTGTGACCCTGAACTGATAGCAACCTTTGACTGTCATGCCATGGAACAAATCGGTCACAAACGCATGAATAATGGAAGATAAAAAAACAAAATCATGATGCCCGCCATGCGTTTCGTGGGCCGGTAATTTAATGACCCTGGGCAGCGATCTGGGCGCTTGTAAAATGGCCCGGCCGCTATTTCTGCCGAAAGCATCTTTGCCCGTCAATGAAATGATGAAATTTAAACTCTTGTTAAGTATGCGTGGAAACGGGTGGGCGGAATCAAGGCCGACAGGCGTTAAAATTGGCAATAATTCTTCGTTAAAATAGTTTTCCAGCCACTTGTGTTGGCTTTCCGTCCAGTCTTTACGGCGAATAAAACGGATATTTTCCTTAGCCAGCTTGGGGATAAGGATATCATTCAGGACCTTGTATTGATCATCAACCAGTTGGTGCGCGTGAACGGCAATCAGGGCCAGTTGTTCATCAGGCGTGGTGCCATCCGAACTTATGGTGTTCGGATCAATGGTTGCCATCTCTATCACGCTGGCGACCCGTACCTCAAAGAATTCATCAAGATTGGAACAGGAGATGCACAGGTAGTTAAGCCGCTCCAGCAATGGCACATTGTCATTTTTTGCCTGTGCCAGCACCCGCTTGTTGAATTCCAGCAAGCTGAGATCCCGATTGATATAAAGTTCAGGTTTTTTCAGATCTATTATTTTTTCTGATGTGTTGGGTTCCATTTTAAATCCATAGCTAAATGTTCAGGGCGCAACGCCTGTTATAAAAACAGGCCGACCAGTGATTTGTCCGATGTTGAAAGCCCACACAGGCTCGCGCATAAGTGTTAATTTGTCCCGCATCTTCCATGTGTCGGGGATATACAGCGGTTTTAACCTACATTAATACGTAGGCCGGAATAAGATCGTCCAAAGCGTAGCGAAGGACGGTCGTTTCCGGCGCTTGTGCCCCCCATTGCGCCGGAAACGCCAGTTTTCGCTTGCGCTCAAACAGGCTTATTCC
>JAUYEP010000342.1 GCA_030689765.1 Methylovulum sp. | reverse complement strand
CGCTTACGCCGAAAGTCCAAGTGTCATAGCAAAAGCAAGGACATGCTTAAATATTCCGTCATGCTTTTGATGCTTAAATGGAATGGGGAACTGGATGCTATATTTAATTAACAATGCCAAAAATACAATATCGATTTTTCAACAGCACTCAAAACCCATAATGCGCAACTCACTGTTCAAATCTGACGATTTTTTTACGGCGGCCTGTAAATTTGAAACATCACTGATCCTGGTCGCGATATTTTTAGGCTGGATTGCCGGTATCAACCCTTTCACGGCCCTTCATTTTTCAGCCTCCCCCATTGTTTACGGCGTAATAGGCACAGCACCGTTATTTTTAATGTTTTTAGGCTTGCAACAGATGCAGGGCGAATCGATAGTAAACATCAGAAAGTTTTTGCTAAACACTTTAGGCCCCAGTTTACATGCTTACCAATGGCCTCATTTGCTTTTGCTGGGCGGCATCGCCGGTCTGTCGGAAGAGCTCCTGTTTCGCGGCGTTATCCAGCCGTGGATAGAATCCTCATGGGGTATGTTGGCGGGTTTGCTCGGCAGCAATGTCATTTTTGGGCTGCTACACGCCGTAACGCCGCTGTATGCCGTATTAGCCGCCGCCGTCGGCATTTATCTCGGTTGGTCCCTGGATTATGGCGGTGGCAGAAACTTGCTGACTCCGATACTTATTCACGGGCTGTATGATTTTCTCGCCTTTGTTGCACTGATGCGTACCTATCGGGCCAGTCTGTTAACGGCGATCTAACTCAAGTTGTGGACGATGAAAGTTTTTGTTGCATGGCTAAGGTAACCGGTTAAAGTGATGCTACTTTTTATTCCTGCTTCCCATTTCTTACCCTTATGCCACAACAAACCCCAAACCGCCTGATCCTGGTTGATGGCTCGTCCTTTTTATTCCGTGCCTACCATGCCATTCCGCCGCTGACGAGTCCGCAAGGCTTGCCTACCAATGCCATCCACGGTGTGACCAATATGTTGCGCAAATTGATCGCCGAGTATCATAGCGACTACATCACCGTCGTCTTTGATGCGCCGGGCAAAACATTCCGCAACGACCTTTATGACCAATATAAGGCGCACCGCCCACCCATGCCCGATGATCTGCGCGTACAAATAGAACCGTTGCACCGGCTGATCCGGGCGATGGGTTTGCCGTTGATTATCGAATCCGGCATTGAAGCTGACGATGTGTTGGGCGTATTGGCCCAGCTCGCGGCGCAGCAAGGCGTAGACGTCATCATTTCTACCGGTGATAAGGACATGGCGCAACTGGTCAACGGGCGGATTATCCTGGAAAACACGATGTCGGATACGCGCATGGATGTCCAGGGCGTTATCGACAAGTTCGGCGTCCGCCCCGATCAGATTGTCGATTATCTGGCATTGATAGGCGATACGGTTGATAACATTCCCGGTGTGCCTAAAGTCGGCCCGAAAACGGCGGCAAAGTGGCTCGCTGAATACGCAACTTTAGAAAACCTGATGGCCAATGCCGATCAAATCAAAGGCAAAATTGGTGAAAATCTCCGCGCCAGTATTGATCAACTGCCGTTATCGAAACAACTCACAACGATCCGATGCGATCTGGATTTGCCTTACGGCATGGAAGATTTGAAACAGCAAACTGCTGACAAGGCGGAACTGAAAAGTGCGCTAACCGAGCTGGGCTTTTCATCCTGGCTGAAGATGCTGGATAGCCAGGTGGAAACCAAGCCCGTCTTAGTTGGACAAAAACCTGCCGTTATCGGGCCCGTGTATGAAACTATCCTGACGGAACAACATTTCAATAACTGGTTTGAGAAACTTGAAAACGCTGAATTGTTTGCGTTCGATACGGAAACCACTAGCCTGGATTACAGCAAGGCGCAAATCGTCGGCGTGTCTTTTGCCGTAGAAGCAGGTTGTGCGGCTTATCTGCCGTTGGCACATAACTATCCCGGCGCACCGGATCAACTCGACCGTACTGAAATACTCGAAAAACTTCGCCCGTTGCTGGAAAACCCAGCTAAGGCGAAGCTAGGCCAAAACCTGAAATACGACAGCCATGTGCTGGCGAACCACGGCATCACACTACGCGGCATTGCCCATGACACGATGCTGGCGTCTTATGTGTTGAACAGCACTGCGACCAAGCACAATATGGATGACCTCGCCAAGGAGTATCTGGGCTTACGGACTATCCATTACGAAGATGTCGCCGGCAAAGGCGCCAAGCAGATCGGCTTTGACGAAGTGCCGCTGGAGCAGGCAACGCCTTATGCCGCCGAAGATGCCGATATTACCTTGCAACTGCATCAGGTGTTGCAGGCAAAACTTAAGTCTCAGCCAACGCTGTACCAACTGTATTCAGAGCTGGAAATTCCGCTGATCAGCGTACTTGTCCGCATTGAGCGCAACGGCGTGTTAATCGACACGGCGATGCTTGCGCAGCAAAGCCTGGAACTCGCCAGCCATATTATTACTATTGAACAACATGCCCATGACCTTGCCGAACATGCTTTCAATCTGGGTTCGCCGAAGCAAATTCAGGACATCCTCTATGACCAGTTGAAAATCCCTGTACTGAAAAAAACACCTAAAGGCCAACCCTCCACCGAAGAATCGGTCTTGCAGGAATTGGCGCTGGACTATCCGTTACCCAAGCTGATATTGGAATACCGCAGTTTAAGCAAACTTAAATCGACGTATACCGATAAATTGCCGCTGCAGGTTGACAACAAAACCGGACGTATCCATACCTCGTATCACCAGGCCGTTGCTGCGACCGGCCGGTTGTCATCGTCAGACCCCAATTTGCAAAATATCCCGATACGCAGTGAAGAAGGCCGTAAAATCCGGCAGGCGTTTATTGCCCCATCAGGCTATAAAATCCTCGCCGCCGATTATTCGCAGATTGAACTGCGCATCATGGCGCATTTATCGGCCGATGCTGGTTTGCTTAAAGCGTTCAGCGAAGGGCAAGATGTCCACCGGGCGACAGCGGCAGAAGTGTTTGGCGTCACGCCTGAACAGGTTACTAACGATTTGCGCCGCTCCGCCAAAGCCATCAATTTTGGCTTGATCTACGGCATGTCGTCATTCGGTCTTGCCCGGCAATTGGGTATAACCCGTAGCCAAGCGCAAACGTATATTGATTTATATTTTGCCCGTTATCCCGGCGTTAAAAACTATATGGACGTTACCCGCGAACTCGCCCGCGGGCAGGGCTATGTGGAAACGCTATTTGGCCGTCGGTTGTATTTGCCGGAAATCAAATCCCGCAATGCAGCAAGACGACAGTACGCCGAACGCACCGCGATTAATGCGCCGATGCAGGGTACGGCTGCTGACATCATCAAACGTGCGATGATTGCCACCGATAGGTGGCTAAACGACGGACAGCCAGATGCAAAAATGATCATGCAGGTGCATGATGAATTGGTGTTTGAAATTGCCGAAACGCAATTGGATGAGTGTACGGCTGCAATCAGAACCTTGATGTGTTCCGCCGCCACGCTGGATGTGCCGCTGATTGTGGATATTGGTGCCGGCAATAATTGGGATGAGGCACATTAACTTAGGACTTCCGCCACCCTAAACAAGATAGTGTATTTTAACCGGCCATATTCAGCCAACGGCGTGTGTCGCCCGTAGGCTATGAATGGCAGTGTAAAGCCGCTTAACTTTGTGTCCTGAAAAGTGTTGGCCCATCAGTTGCAGGGGGGCTAAACGATTACAGTAATAAGATATCGGTTGCAGCCAAACCATGCGTATCAGCTTTGTTTGTCCGCCCTATGCTTTTTTTAACCCATCAATTCATATTTAATCAATATTAAATACAATAAGTTATTAAAGCTTTCCGAACCCTGCTGACACGGGCAAATCGATATGGCCCAAACTGAAAAGAGAAAGCATCCTATTATGCTTATTCATCATGCTATTTTGTAAAAGTCTTTATACCATTCAACAAAATTTTTAATACCATTTTCCAATGACGTGGTGGGCTTATATCCCAAATCATGCACTAAATCTGAAACATCTGCATAAGTATCAGGCACATCTCCTGGCTGCAAAGGCAATAAGTTTTTTATTGCCTCTTTGCCCAAACACTTTTCCAGCGTTTCGATAAACGCTAACAAATGTACAGGATCATTGTTGCCTATATTATATACGCGATAAGGGGCCAAACTGGTTGCAGGATCGGGATTTTTACTTACCCAGTCAGCATTGGCTTGTGCCGGTTTATCAATAACCCTAATAACACCCTCAATTATGTCATCGATATAAGTGAAATCACGCTGGTGATTGCCGTAATTAAAAACATCTATCGCTTTCCCATCAAGAATATTACGGGTAAACATAAACAACGACATATCTGGCCGTCCCCAGGGGCCATAAACAGTAAAAAACCGTAGGCCGGTGGTTGGCAATTTATAAAGGTGGCTGTAAGTATGGGCCATTAATTCATTAGCTTTTTTACTTGCTGCATAAAGGGAAACAGGATGATCAACATTGTCATGAACAGAAAACGGCATTTTGGTATTCGCCCCATAAACCGAACTGGATGAAGCATACGCTAAATGTTCAATACCATTATGCCTGCACCCTTCTAACATATTGATAAACCCAACTATATTAGAATCGATATAAGCATGGGGATTGGTTATCGAATAACGCACACCTGCTTGAGCCGCCAAGTGCATTACTCTTTGAAACTTCCCTTTAACAAAAATATCTTCTACAGCTTTTTTATCGGCAATTTCAAGCTTTACAAATTTAAAGTGGTCATAATCCCGCAACCGCTCTAATCTGGCCAACTTCAAATTGACATCGTAGTAATCGTTTAAATTATCTATTCCAACAACTTCATCTCCTCGCTCTAATATCCTTAGGCTAAGAGCTGAGCCTATAAATCCAGCAGCTCCTGTAACCAATATTTTCAAAATTATATTCCCCCAAAATACTGTTAAAACTAGAATGACTTAAAAAACATTATCAATATTTGTGTTTCGTTTTAGCAACGATTTCATCCAATAATGCTTCAGCTGCTTTTTCATCAGGAAAACCGCCCGTCTTCGCTGCTAATTCAAGGGCTTGTTTAAGTTCGGCGATGGCCGCGCCATTATTACCATTCTTATAATGGGCAACACCTAAGTGATATCTAAATATAGGGATGTCAGGGGCTGAAGTGATTATTTGATTTAACAAGTTCAAACCCTTGTTTACGTCACCTTGTTTAACCATTGCCCAAGCATAAGTGTCTTTATAATAAGGTTGCGTTGAATCCTTAAATTTTTCAGCTAGTTGGATAGCTTTTTTTAGATTTTCCCCACTTGTATTTCGCTCGCTAAGTATGGATGCCAAATTATTGAGCGCAAGATCCAAGCTAGGATCATTTATTAATAACGCTTCATAGGTTGAAGTCGCGGAATCATAATCACCCTGTATTTCATATAATGTCGCTAGCGATAATAATAATTTTATATCCCCTGGATTCTGTTGAAGACCATCTTGATAAATAGCAATAGCCGCTTTATTATCCCCTTGCGCTAATTTAACTTTTGCTAATGAAGCATACAACTCTGATATTTTCTTATTTCCCTCAATTAAATTCATCAACAGTAATGATGACTTATCAAATTGTTTATTAGTCACCAATAGATTACCCAAAACAATGCCGGCTGAAATATTCTGAGAATCCTTAGCTAACAAATCATTTAAGAAAGCGATCATGTCATCTTTTTTATTTATGCTTTCGTAGCAACGGAGCATATTAACTAACACTTCATAATTTCCGGAAATATTTACTACCAGCTCTTTATATAGCTCAATTGCTTTAACACACTCACCTTGTTCCTGGAAAATTTTCCCTTGTAGATATTTTGCCAAATTTTTGGCTTGTGGATTATTACTATTTAAAATTCTTTGCACCGTTTCTTTGGCACTATCCCACTTGTTTGTCAACAAATTTAGCTTAACTAACCTCTCAAGCAGCATTAAATTTTCCGGCTCGACCTTTAATGCTTTTTCAACTATTTCCTGGGCATAATTAACATCTTTAACTGTCAATGCCTTATCATAAACGTATGTTAGCGCTTGCAAATTCGCCGGATTAATTTCCAAAACCCTTAAGAATTGTTTTTCTGCCTGTTTTTGATCCCCTTTAATGGCAAATGACTGGGCCAGTAAAATAAGTGTTTCTTCAGAATCTGGTTTTTCCCAAAGCACTTTAGATAGCAAATCGATTGCATTATCGTACTGTTTTTTTGTAAGCAACAATCTTGCCTGAAAAATTTTAGCATCAATATAATTGGGATTAACGGTTAAAACCTCCGCAACAATTTTCTCCGATGTTTCAAAATCACTAACATCAAATGCAATTTTTGCAAGTAGCATTTTTGCTGAAAGCACTTGTTCAGCATCTTCATCCAGTTCTATAACCCTATTAAGTAAAGATTTTGATTCATCAAAGTTTTTTTGAGCAATCATCCATGTCGCAAAAGTGAGTAATGTTTTTGACTTGTCCTTGTATTGTTCCGCAAATTGCCGGAATTGTTCTTGCACCCTTTCAGGAGTTGAAGCTGCTAAAAAATCAAGTAACAATAATTTCAATTTGATATCGTCAGGTTTTGCAGTTATCAATCCTTTCAGTAAGTCTTCGGCCTCTCTTTTTTTACCTATCTGAGCATAAATTTTAGCCAGTATAATTTTAAATTCTTGATTGTCAGGATATAAAGAAACCAATTCATGGTAATCAGCAACAACAGCATCAATGTTCTTAGTTTTTGCATCTAATTGAATTTTAAAAAGTCGTAATGCAACATTATTGGCATCTAGCTTGATTGCAGTATTTATTGAAGCCAACGCGCCACTAAAATTTTCTTTTTCCATATCAATTAATGCCTTCATCATCAAGGCATCGGAATAGTTTGGATTCGCGGTTAAAACATTATTTACAATTGCTTGTGCTTCGGAAATTTTTTTTTGCCTCATAAAAATAGATGCTTTTAACAATAACGCATCCAAATTCTGGCTTGTTTCCTTTAGTATAATTTCGGCTTGTTCAAGAGCTGCATCCGGTTGGTTTAACAGAAGCAGAGCCTTGCCCAGCTTTAATCTGGCTCCAGCATGCGAAGGGGACAACTCAATAGTCTTTTTCAAGTTTTCACTCATCGCCTTATATTGCCTATTCTTTTCATCCAGCAAAGCGAGATAATAATAGGTTTCAGCGGTATTTTTATCGGACTGGCTCGCGGTTTTCAATTCAAGCACTGCTTTTTCGTACTCGCCCTTATTAAAGTATTCAACACCCTTTTGCAAATGCTCTTTAGGATCTTCTTTATTGCAACCTACCAAAAAAAATATTGAAAAAATGAAAAAAAACAGTAACCTTCTATTATTACGGCGCTCACGATTAATCATTTCATCTTCACTCTATAAAAACCGTCGGATTTAAAACTCCCAACTGAATTTATGGGAGTTTTATTATGTTTTTTAATTCAAGCCCAACGCATAGGGCTTAAAATTACAAGTACATTGCTAAATACGCATTACACTGCAATCTTGCAATCGTTTAGCCCCCCTTTGCAAAGCATGAGTATCTACACAAGTTTTGCAACCATTTGATTTTTATGAAATTGCCACTGTTCGTCAAATATGCTAACTATTTGTTTTACAAGAACTAATAAAAGATGTGTAGATACTTATGCTTTGCAAAGGGGGGCTAAACGATTGCTTTTTAAACCTTAACAAGGGGAAGTTTAATAGTAAATACACTTCCATGACCAGGCGTACTATCTACAGTAATCTGGCCAGAATGTTTTAATATATAATCACGGGCTTCATAAACACCAATTCCCATTCCTGAATTGCCTTTAGTTGTATCAAATGGTTTAAATAGGCGCTCTTCAATAAACTTCTTATCCATACCAGAACCATTATCAATAATTTTAATGATGGCCTGCTGCTCATCTCTACTTATCTCTAATCTGACTAAACCATTATCATCAGTTGCTTCTTGCGCATTTTGCACCAGATGACCCAAAATAGCAGTTATTTTTTCTTTTTCCCCTAAAATGAAAATATTTTCTTGACTTGGGGATAATTGCAGGGAAGGCTTGTTTCCAGCTTGGAGAACAGCAACATCGGCGATAATATCAGCTAGATTGATTATTACTCTATCCCCGTTTTTTATACCCCCCTTTTTTAGTTGGCTCAGAAGATGGTCAATCTTATTAACTACATTTTCAAGGGTTGCTATAGAATCATCAATAAATTCTGGATTATATTTGTGCGCTTCTGCATTTCTTACAATAAGAGAGATTTGTGCCACCAGATTTTTCAAGTCATGCACCAGATAGGCAGAAAAACGATGATAGGCCTCAAATTGACGCGATTTAGCCAAGGCTTCACTAGCCCGACTGAGTGCCAATGCATTGGCCAATTGCATCCCAACTGTTTTTAATAAGTCATGATCTTCCCAATTAAGTTTTCTTATAACTCTAGCTTGAGTCAACACCACAAAAGCTTCCAGTTCATTTTGCCGAAACAATGGGATAATCAACCAGACATTTTTCTCTTTTGAACACCATTTTGATAAATCAACTTCATCGTAAACTTCAGGGTCATTTGCAAATTCAACAAAATCAATAACCCAGCGTCTGGCAATTAGAAAGTATAACAAAGAATCACTAGCATGAATCAACTGCGAAGATTGGAAACCAAGATGACTTTCTTCAGCCAGATAAAAATCACCGTGCTCATTTTTTAACCACAAGCCTCCACCTGAGCTATCGACCAGTTCACCCATGGTTTTAATAATAAATCCAGAAAGCTCACCAAGAGAGTCAAGCATGGCAATAGCCTTACAAAGCTTAATCCACTCATCACGATAGTCATAACGAAGGTGAAAAAAATGTTTACTGAAATAAACTTTAGCTAGCGCTTTGACCTTTCCCGATAAAAAAACAATTGAAAGCAACAAAATCGCTAAAAAAATAAAGATTAATTGTGCAAATTTCCCCCAACTGCCGCCATAAAACCTGATATAAAAACCAGTGAGCGACATCAAAATTAAATACAATCCAACGCTAAATAATACTGCCGTATGAAACACGACCTTCCTTGATAGGTTTATTCTGGCCGTGTCAGTCTGGAATCGGCGAATTGAAACAGCTAATAAAGGTGTTATAAGAACATTAATAAATCCTCTCGAATACCAAAGCGTATCATCAAGTTTTACAAATAATAACGACTTACTGTAAACAATAAAGTCAGTAATAAATATTGCACCTAAGCCCAAACATGAAAATTTGATTATCCAGCGCTGGTCAAAACCAGCATTACGATATGCTTGCTCTACCAAGATCAAGCCAATAATTGAAAAAGTAGCATGTGCAACAAGGCGCGGATCTTGCCCAAGGAATTGCTGGAGGTAATATCGGAAGTTGGCAAAAACTTCCAGCACTAAAACAAAGACTGTCAACAAAACTACCGCATACGCCGCTTTTGACTTAAGCAATAAATCATAGTTACAACTATACTGTTGACGCGATATTAATGTGCCCAATAAAAAAAACCAAGCCGCATTACGCAAGGTCTCAAAAGGCAGGATTTCTGAAATAAATAAGTCAGTGCTTTGCTGTGTGCAAGCTGCAAAACCCGCCCAAAGCGATGAGAAAGCAACGGCTAAAATAAATTGAATCGCTAACGGATTGTTTTTAATGCCTACAAAAGAAAGCGGCAACAAAAGTAAATAAGCTACACTAGCTGTTAGATAACCGTAAAAACTATAGATTTCCATAACTTTTCAATATCTTTCTCAGCCAGTTCGCGTTAGAAATTTTATTAAACTTGCTATAACCAGCCATAATATTGCAATAATCAGCACTCCAACCATAATATCTGAGTACTTCTCCCACAGATAAATAAGGCTGAATATATTTTGTTCATCACTATTTTTCTTGTTATCACCTCCATATGCACTATTTAGCTCATCATTATCGCTATATGAATTATAACCAGATGATTTATCATCCTGGTGTTTATTATGCGTATCATTTTGATAAATTATGCCAGCTAGAATGTTTTTGCTTTGATGCAAATTGCGTTTACTCTTTGGCTGCCTAATATTATTAATACCGGTAATCAATACATAATTGGTATCTATGTGTTCATCAAAATATTCATCAAGAAAATATTTTGCCTCTATATCAACTTTATTCAAAAGGCTATTTAAATAATTTATATCCGTTTTTATTTCCTGCCAAACCACCTCAGTTTCTAATAATGTCTGCGCATCAATTTCATCGTTATTTATAAATTGAATATAATTCCCTCTTCCGGCATCTACTGAATAATATGGCTGATATTTTGATGGTTTATCTTGTATTTTTTGTATCATAGCATTTTTTTTAAATATAGAAATTAACTCCATATCATACTTAGACGCAATTTTTTCGAAAGTTTCATTAAAAATATGTATTTTATTAGTTTTTATATATTCCAATTTTTCATTATTTTTATTATCAATATTCATCAAGCTATTATCATAGATGCCAGCGGCATTAGAAATAATTGGTATTTCAAAAATTAGAAACAATACTAATGTAAACATCAATCTAAGCATTATATATATATCCTAAACATTAATTGTAGGGTCGAGTAAACCAGTTCCTCTCAACGAAATCTTCTCTATCCATCTGTCACACTTTTATTGGTGGGCTTCGCAGTACGCGGCTACTACGTGATCGCAAAAAGTTTCGCTGTGCATCATTGATTGCCACCAATCCCCTCAGAGAACAGTGCTTGCGCCCACACGCGCATGACTCCCCACTAGAACCGTTTCACAGAGTTAAAATAGATTGGCCATGATCGCGGTGTCGGCAGTGGATAGCGTGCTAGCAGCTTAACAAACTTCCCCCAACTGTCGCAATTCCGCCTGCCTCTCCGATCCTGCCAATTTGTAGAATATATCCAGTGCCTCATAAAAGTAGGCGCTAATCCCCTTGCTGTCAACAATTCTCATTAATTGAAAAATATCGCATGTTTTAACACCGGCTATTACCCTGTGCGAATGGCGCTTGGTTAGTCGCTGGCAGCATTGATCATCTATTTAGCCTACCTGATGCGTTTATCACGAGCGCATACAAGAGTTTTTACATGACTGGTTGGGTTTAGGGATTAGTGCAGCAGTATTATCTGTTGAAGATGAATTGGTTGAAACCATCCAAGGGGCTTATTAAATTAGACGAAACTTCTTGGCCGGAATGGCAAAAGCTGCATTGGTTATGGGTTTTCTGCGGTCAAGGTGCCGTTACCTAATGGGATGCCGCCCGTGGTTCAGAATTGCCTAATACGTATTGGGCAACGCTTATCAGGTTTGGCTCATGAGTGAGGGCTGGAGCGTTTACCGTCATTATCTGCATTTAGTCCGTTGCTGAACGCGCCTGATTCGTAAAGCCACTAACTTAAAAGAGGGGTTAGACCCAGCCGCGCACGGGTTTGGCACACAAACACATGTGTGAATAATTACGTTATTCCGTACACACTTTTTGTTCGTAGATAACAAAATACAGATTACGAAAATAAATAAACAGGCCGGTTAATTGTCCGAGGATAAAAACAGGGTCTTGCCTGTAAATGGCGTAAACCAACAAAGTAATGCCGCCGGCTATGCTGAAGTACCAAAACGCCACTGGGAAAACACTTTTCTTTTCCCGTTCACTTTTTAGCCATTGCAAGATAAATCGGGCAGAAAACAAGGCCTGACCGATAAATCCTATGGCTAGCCAAATCATTTCTTTATCTACGTTCAAGCTCTTTTACCTCTGCAATTTTTGCCCGTTTCTGTAACCAGATGACGCCTAGCAAATCAATGATGCCCGCCCCAAGCCGGTCTAAGGTGCCATATTTTGAATAGCCGTTGATTCTGGGGCGATGATTGATAGGCTCAGAAATCACCTGACCGCCAGCCCGCAACACCAACGCAGGTAAAAAGCGGTGCAGGTGGTCAAAATAAGGTAAGGTTAAAAACTCGTCCCTTAAAAACACCTTCAAACCGCAACCGCTATCAGGTGTTTTATCCCTCAGCAAAGTGGCCCTAACCCTATTGGCTATTCTGGACGAAAATCGTCGCCAAATTGAATCATGGCGTTTATTTCGCCAACCCACCACCATCCATAAATTAGTTATGGTTTTTCTTTGCTGTATAAATACCTCACATAAACGTGGAATATCCGCCGGATCATTTTGACCGTCGCCATCGACCGTAACAATCCACGGATAATTTGCCGCTTTAATGCCCGTATAAATAGCCGTGCTTTGCCCATAACTGCGCCGATGCCGGATGACCCTCAACACGTTAATGCCCTGGAGCGCCTGCATTAAGACAGCGGACGTCCCATCATCACTGCCGTCATCAACATAGATAATTTCATAGGCTTCCGCTTGGTGCATCGCATTAACGATTTCATTAAGTAAAGGGAGGATATTGTCGGCTTCGTTATAAACAGGAACAACAATGGAAATTTTCACAGGCGTTTTGACGTCTCAATCGAATAGTAAGCTCATTCGGCATTTTAGCACTTCACCGCTCAGGAATTCATAGGATAGGCTTGTAAATGATAGCAACTGATAACTTACAGCGTTTTCAATCTTCGGATTGTTGATCTTGTAGAGACGTTGCATTGCAACGTCTCTACGCTTGCAATCTGCAATACTTTCCTTTAACTTAGCCCGACATCCGTAAAGGCTAGGGGTGCTTCAATTATGAGTATGAGGCTGAGAGAAACCCTTTGAACCTGACTCCGGTTAATACCGGCGTAGGAAAGCCCTGTCTTCCCTGCGCCCTGTTGTTTTTGTTGTTGGAGATGAAACATGAGCGCCGTCCTTAAAGAAATGACTTCAAGCACTACCACCAGTGTGAAAATTGATTCCTACCCCGCATCGGAAAAAATTTATGTGCAAGGTAGTCGGCCTGACATACTCGTTCCCATGCGTAAAATTACGCTATCTGATACGCCCGTACATTTCGGTACGGAAAAAAACCCCCCGCTTTATGTTTATGACACTTCCGGCGTTTATACCGACCCTAATGTAGAAATTGATTTAAAAAAAGGTCTAGGGCCAGTTCGCGCCACCTGGATAGCCGAAAGGGACGATACCGAAGAATTGGTTGGCCCCAGCTCTGATTTTGGCCGTCAACGTTTGGCAGATCCTGCCACCGGGAGCCTGCGCTTTGAACACATACGTAAGCCGCGCCGCGCCAAAGCCGGACACAATGTCAGCCAAATGCACTATGCGCGCAAAGGCATTATCACGCCGGAAATGGAATTTATCGCAATTCGTGAAAACCAGAAAATGGATGAAATGCGCGATTTATGGAAAGGCCAGCACCAGGGCGATCCGTTCGGCGCGGCTATCCCTGATGTCATCACGCCTGAATTTGTACGCGCGGAAGTTGCCAGAGGCCGTGCGATTATCCCCGCCAATATCAATCATCCCGAATCGGAACCGATGATTATTGGCCGTAATTTTTTGGTGAAAATTAACGGCAATCTGGGCAATTCTGCCGTCACCTCTTCTATTGATGAAGAAGTCGAAAAAATGCTCTGGGGCATACGCTGGGGCGGCGATACTATTATGGACCTGTCCACCGGCAAGAACATCCATGAAACCCGCGAATGGATTTTACGCAATTCTCCCGTACCGATTGGCACCGTGCCTATTTACCAAGCTTTGGAAAAAGTCAACGGCAAAGCTGAAGACCTGACCTGGGAAATCTTCCGCGATACCTTGATTGAACAAGCCGAACAAGGCGTTGATTATTTTACTATCCATGCCGGTGTACGCCTGCATCACGTCCCCTTGACCGCCAAGCGCATGACCGGCATCGTCTCGCGCGGTGGTTCGATCATGGCTAAATGGTGTTTGGCCCACCATACCGAAAGTTTTCTGTATACCCATTTTGAAGACATCTGCGAAATCATGAAAGCTTATGACGTGTCATTTTCATTGGGTGACGGCCTGCGTCCCGGCTCGATTTATGACGCCAATGACGCTGCGCAATTCGGCGAATTGGAAACCCTGGGTGAACTGACTAAAATCGCCTGGAAGCATGATGTCCAGACCATGATTGAAGGCCCAGGGCATGTGCCGCTGCAAATGATTAAAGTCAATATGGAAAAGCAACTGGCAGAATGCGGCGAAGCGCCTTTTTATACCTTGGGGCCTTTGACTACCGATATTGCGCCCGGTTATGACCATATCACCTCGGCCATCGGCGCCGCCAATATCGGCTGGTACGGTTGCGCCATGCTTTGTTATGTCACGCAAAAAGAGCATTTGGGCTTGCCGAACAAGCAGGACGTCCGTGAAGGCATCGTCACCTATAAAATCGCCGCGCATGCCGCTGATTTGGCGAAAGGCCATCCCGGCGCACAGGCGCGCGACAATGCAATGTCCAAAGCGCGTTTTGAATTTCGTTGGGAAGACCAGTTCAATATTGGCCTCGACCCTGAAAAAGCCCGTGAATTTCACGATGAAACCTTGCCTAAAGAGTCTGCAAAAGTCGCGCATTTCTGTTCGATGTGTGGGCCGCATTTCTGTTCGATGAAAATCAGCCAGGATGTCCGCGATTATGCGGCGGAAAAAGGGCTTAAAGAAGAAGAGGCTTTACTTAAAGGTATGGATGAAAAATCACGCCAATTTCTTGAAGAAGGTGCAGATATTTACCACAAAGTTTAATTTCATGTTTATGGCCTTAATTCCGGCATCTGCTGGAATTAGGGCTAGGCCGTATGTGTGCAACCTTAACCATTGACGGATGGATTGTTTAATCAGGCAACCATTAACTGGCAATCAATAACAGCAAATAATAAAAATATATCAATTAAGTTACTTTTTATCTATTGTCCATTATTATCGCTTTTTTAAGGTCAATTGGGGCATTCAAAATATTTAGCCCTGAACCTGTAAAGTCGTTTCGCCGTAGGCAAACAGCCACAATAAACTCCCATTATCGCCGTTTATGTCATGGGGACACCCCCAAAATGCAAGGCCTATTGTGGCGGATTACAACTTACAGCGGTTTCATTCGTCGTTAATAATTTAAGTCGGGTACGGACAAGGCTTAACCTGTCCCAACTTGAATGGCTAGCCTTAATGAAGAATGAAACCGCTGTAAGGGTGCTACAGCTTGAATCCACGTTTTAAATCAAATAGGCAGGGCTGTTTTATGAGTAAAAACAAACTCCGAAACTTTAGAATGTTAATTTTGAATAGTGTAGTTAGTTTATCTTTGTCAACCAATGCCAGCGACGCTTTAGCTACCTCGGTAACAAGCAAAGGACAAAGCCAGTATCATGCACATGCCTATATTAGGGAAAGGATCCCCAATAATTCCGGCGACGTTTGGGAGCGCATTCGTTTAGGTATGAAAATTACTTGGTCGAGTCCAACACAAGCCTCCTCAAAACAAACCTTGATTCCAGGGAACAATAACCGCACCAATGCCTATCCCCTGCATTCTGAGTCGCCGTTAGCCTCCGCAACCTTGAATATCCGTGAAACTACGCTCACGGAAAACACCAAGCCAGAACGGCCAAAATATATTATCCAACCACATACCGCAATCGCCCCGTTGCATAATTACACTGCGTTAGGCCTCCGCCTAAGATTCGGCACCGCCATTCCTTCCGCCTCATCAATCCATGACAGCTGTATACCCACCATTTCGACGAAACCTTCAAACAATAGCAGTGCCAATACCGAAAGCATCAGGCCCGGTAATTTTCATCCTCAATTGCATAAGCGCACCATTTTAGCCTCCCCTAATAACGGCATTTTGCAAACTGGCCGGGAATCGACTGATTCATTGGCCAAAACAGCGAATAATCCCACGCCATGTATCAAACGCACTGCCCAACACTTGGCTGGCGTAAACACACTGGGGAAGCAAGATGACAAAGGGGGGCAGAACAACGCCAAAAAAGTGTTGATTGATGAACGGATTAACAAACAAATTGACTTATTCAGCCAAAACCCCAGCTATTTGTACCGGGTTGCTGAACGCGCACGGCCTTATTTATACCACATCGTAGAAGGGCTCAGTAAAAACCAATTACCTTTAGAACTTGCCCTGCTACCCATAGTGGAAAGCGCCTATCAACCGACTGCACTATCACCTAAAGGTGCTGCCGGGCTCTGGCAATTCATCCCAAGCACTGGCAAAGATTACGACTTGAAACAAAGCAACCATTACGATGACAGGCTTGACATATTAGCCTCCACTCAGGCCGCAATCCGCTTTCTATCAGACCTAAAAGGACATTTCAACGGGGACTGGCTACTCGCATTAGCCGCGTACAATTGTGGGCAAGGTGCCGTTGATAACGCCATTAGCCGAAACCTCTCTGATGGGTTAGATACCGACTACTGGTCTTTACGCTTACCTGAAGAGACACAAGATTATGTGCCACGCTTGCTAGCCTTATCCAACATCTTTGCTAACCCTGCAAGGTATGGATTGAAATTTTCCCCCATTAAAAATGAACCCTATTTTGTCAAGGTCAAGATTGATCGGGAGGCCGACATAAAAAACCTGGCCGACAAGAAGTTTGTTGTACTTGCAAGGCTTGTTAATCTGAGTCACCAGCAGTTCAAGCTCCTTAATCCAGGTTATCTCAATTCAACTTTATCGGCTCAAGGGGAATATACCTTTCTTTTGCCCCTGGCTAATGCCAACCAATTACATCGGCTCTTATCCAGTATTGCGCAATTTATGGCGGAACCCGCAATGCAAGGGGCCATAAAAGCAAACTCACCCGCCATAATTGATTTAAACGGGCCGACGATGACATCAATTAGATTTTAACAGGATGCCAATCTGTAAAAATTTGCTGTTTTTGCCACTTACTGTTTTGGTTAAAAAGCCCCCCAAAACCTAGCATAGTAATAACTGAAATTATTAGATAACCTATTGTATTGATTTTTAAGCATTATATTCAAAGGCTTTTTAAGCGTTGGCCATGCAGGAAAGTTTGTCGGGTTAATGCCGCATAACCCGACCTTATCTAGCAGGGATTAAAACACTATTGGGCTATGCCGCCAGCCGCTGCCAGCATAGTGGCCAGCTCACCTTTCTTATGCAAATCAATCACAATGTCGCAACCGCCGACAAGTTCACCGTTAACGTAAAGTTGCGGATACGTCGGCCAGTTTGAATACTCTTTCAATGCTTCGCGCAGTTCTGGATCTTCAAAGATATTGACGTACCTATATTTTGCCTTGCACATATCCAATATTTGTACTATTTGCCCTGAAAATCCGCATTGTGGAAAATCAGGCGTACCTTTCATGTATAACACGACAGGATTATTTTCAATTTGGTCTTTAATTCTTTCAATCACGTTCATGGTTGTCATCACTCAATAAATAAAAACCCAGCAATTCTATCAACTTTATGTGGGTTAAAAAAGCATTGTTATTGCCTGATGCTTGCCTAGGGGGGGATTGAAACTTATAATCGGACATTTTTTCAGGCGGCACAGGCTGCCGTTTTTTGCTTACAGGCAGACCTTATGACCAGCCACATTATGCCAACCTACCAACGTTTGCCCATTACCTTCGAGCGGGGTGAGGGCGCATGGCTGTGGGATGAAAATAATAACCGCTATCTGGACGCGTTGTCCGGTATCGCCGTATGTAACCTGGGGCATGCGCATCCTGCTGTGCATAAAGCGATATGCGGACAAAGCGGTAAACTGCTGCATACCTCCAATATTTACGGCATAGCGGTGCAAGAGAAACTTGCTGATGCCTTGATTGAAAAAAGCGGCATGGATAACGTGTTTTTTTGCAATTCAGGCGCCGAAGCGAATGAAGCGGCTATTAAACTGGCGCGTAAATATGGTCATGGTTTAGGTGTTGAAAAACCGGCGATTATGGTCATGGAAAAAAGCTTTCATGGGCGCACGCTGGCCACCTTGAGCGCAACCGGCAATGCCAAAGTGCAGCAAGGTTTTGCGCCGCTGGTTGAAGGCTTTATCCGGGTGGCTTACAACGATGTCGATGCGATAGCGCAGGCCATCGGGCAGCATGACAATATTGTCGCCATTCTGGTTGAACCTATCCAGGGCGAAGGCGGCGTTAATATTCCAGCCCCTGATTATCTCAATCGGATACGTGACCTCTGTGATCGCCATCAATTGCTGATGATGCTCGATGAAATCCAGACCGGCATCGGCCGTACCGGCAAATTTCTCGCCTTCCAGCATAATGCCATCCTGCCTGATGTGTGTACTTTGGCCAAGGCATTGGGTAATGGCGTCCCTATCGGCGCGTGTTTGGCACGGGGTAAAGCTGCTGAAATATTAACGGCAGGGGCGCACGGCTCCACGTTTGGCGGCAATCCTTTGGCCTGTAGTGCGGCATTGGCGGTTTTATCGACCTTGGATGAAGAAAACCTGATTGAATCAGCCACGCAAAAAGGGGATGCGATTTGTGCAGGCTTCACTGAACGCTTGCAAAATAACCCGCATGTTGTGGATATTCGCCACAAAGGCATGATGATCGGTATCGAACTCGATGCGCCCTGTAGCGACCTGGTCAAGTCCGCATTGCAACGCCAGTTATTAATCAATGTCACCAATGAAAAAACCATCCGCCTGTTGCCGCCATTAATCATGGACGGGCAACAAATACAACAGCTCGTAGATAGCTTATCGGCGCTTATTCAGGACTATACGGGGCAATCATGAATCCTAGGCACTTCATCAGCTTACTCGATTTATCCGGCGACGAATTGCGAGGCTTAATCCGCCGGGCCATCGAATTGAAAAATCACCGTGACCCCGATTACCAACCGTTAAAAGGGCGGGTTTTGGCGATGATTTTTGAAAAATCATCAACCCGCACACGCATTTCCTTTGAAGCGGGCATGGGCCATTTTGGTGGCAGCGCGTTATTTTTATCGCCGAGAGATACGCAATTAGGACGCGGCGAGCCTTTACGCGACAGCGCCAAAGTGATTTCCAGCATGGTTGACTGCATCATGCTGAGGACTGACAAGCATGGCACGGTAACGACCTTTGCCGAGCATTCCAGTGTGCCTGTTATAAATGGTTTAACCGATGAACAGCATCCTTGCCAGTTACTCGCCGATATGCAGACTTATTTCGAATTGCGCGGCGATATCCAGGGTAAAACCGTGGCATGGATAGGGGACGGCAACAATATGTGCCATTCCTATATCCATGCCGCGATGCGGCTTGGCTTTGCGTTAAATATTGCCTGCCCGGCCGGTTACCGTCCCTCGCCCGCTATTGTAGACGAGGCTGGTGAGTGCGTCAGGTTTTTTGATACGGCATTGGCGGCGGCTAAGGATGCCGATTTGGTGGTCACCGATGTGTGGGCGAGCATGGGGCAGGAAGAAGAGCAAAAGCTGCGTGAAGTCGCTTTTAAAGGCTATCAGGTCAATGCGTCTATCATGCAAAAAGCCAAAAGTGATGCCCTGTTTATGCACTGTTTGCCTGCACATCGCGGCGAAGAAGTCAGCGGCGAAGTCATCGATGGCCTGCAAAGCGTCGTCTTTCAGGAGGCGGAAAATAGGCTGCATGCACAAAAAGCATTGCTGGAGTTTCTGATATGCAAAAAATAACGCTAAAATCCCTTCCGAAGCATCCACCTTGTTAAGATAAGTAAAAGGGATTCCCGTGAAAAAAATATTACTTTCGTCTGTTATCTTATTAATCAGTTTCGGCATTGCGCGGGCTGAAATTGTTTATGTCACCGACAATTTGAATTTATCGCTCAGAAGCGAAGACAGCAACGAAGCCAAGGTATTAAAACTGTTGCCTACCGGGACGCCGTTGACCGTTATCGGCGAAAAAACAAAATCTGGATTTACGCCTGTTCGGATGAATAACGGCATGGAAGGTTATATACAAACACGCCATATCCAGAAAGAACCGCCCGCCAGGGAACAAGTGGAATCCAGCAATAAGAACTTGAAAACGCTCCAGATGGAAAATGCAGAATTGAAAGCCGAGCTGAAAACGGTTAAGGATTCTATTACACCCGGCACATCACTGGAAAAATCCTTAGCGGTAGAACGCGACAATTTAAGCATGGAGCTTGGCGAGCTGAAAAAAGCAGCTTCCGGCGTCATCCAATTAAAAAATGAACGTGATGAGCTTCAAGAGCGCGTTGTAAACGCTGAACGTGAATTACAGCAGCTCAAGCTTGAAAATCAGGCGCTAAAAGACACCACCAATCAGGACTGGTTTTTATATGGCGGCATCCTGTCCTTCTTTAGTGTCATTCTAGGTTTTATTTTGCCCAAACTTGGCTGGCGACGCAAAAGCAGCTGGGATTCGTATTGACCCCTAATTTAAGGTACAAAAGCGTAAAGGCTTATTTTGATCTTGCCTTTTGCCATGACTGCCAGTCCCCACAGGACTGGCAGTCATCATGTTGCCGAGTGTGCCGCACTCATTCATAAGCCGTTTGTGCCGGGCCCCTTCGACTACGCTCAGGAGAGCCTTGCCGAAGCATGAACGACTTATTTAATAACCCCCACCTTCTTCAGGAAACTTTCTATGTCCAACTCAGGCGATAAAGCCAGTTCAAATCACTTTTCCCGCACCTTTTCCTCTTTAGTTGTAGACGGCATGGAACGCGCGCCTAGCCGCGCCATGTTACATGCGGTCGGCTTCACCAACGAAGATTTCAAAAAGCCGCAAATCGGCATTGCTTCCACCTGGAGCATGGTCACGCCATGCAATATGCACATCAACAAACTGGCAGATGATGCCGCTGTCGGTGTCAATAATGCCAACGGCAAAGCGGTTATCTTTAACACTATCACCATTTCCGACGGCATTTCGATGGGCACGGAAGGCATGAAATATTCACTGGTATCACGCGAAGTTATCGCTGATTCGATAGAAACCGTGGTCGGTTGCCAAGGTTTTGATGGCATCGTCGCTATCGGTGGCTGCGATAAAAACA
The DNA here is from genome assembly GCA_030689765.1 of Methylovulum sp. Classification (GTDB taxonomy): domain Bacteria; phylum Pseudomonadota; class Gammaproteobacteria; order Methylococcales; family Methylomonadaceae; genus Methylovulum. Next base: position 1,579 of record JAUYEP010000342.1, on the reverse strand, counting down.
TGCCAGGTTGCATGATTGCCATTTCCCGCTTAAATCGCCCTGCCATTTTTGTTTACGGCGGCACGATTATGCCCGGTTGTCATAAAGATAAAAAACTCGATGTGGTTTCCGTATTTGAAGCCGTTGGCGCACGCGCAAACAACAAAATAGACGATGCCGAACTTGCCGAAATTGAAGCCAAAGCCATTCCTGGCGCAGGCTCTTGTGGTGGCATGTACACTGCAAACACTATGGCTTCGGCGATAGAGGCCTTGGGCATGAGTTTGCCTAACAGCTCCGCCCAAGCCGCTATTTCCAATGACAAGCGCCTGGACTGCGGACACGCCGGCGCGGCGGTGCTGGAATTGCTGAAAAAAGACATCAAACCCAGCGACATCATGACCAAGGCAGCGTTTGAAAACGCCATTACCATCGTTATCGCGTTAGGCGGCTCAACCAACGCCGTGCTGCATATCTTGGCAATGGCAAATGCCGCCAACGTCGATATTACCCTGGATGATTTCACCCGTATCGGCAAGCGCGTCCCGATGCTGGCGGATTTAAAACCCAGCGGCCGCTACCAAATGGCGGAATTGATTGAAATCGGCGGCATTCAGCCGTTAATGAAAGTCTTGCTGGATGCCGGCTTGTTGCACGGCGATTGCCTGACCGTGACCGGCCTTACCCTGGCGGAAAACCTGGCTGACGTAAGCCCTTATCCAGAGGGGCAGGACATGATCCATGCGCTGGATAACCCCATCAAAAAAGACAGCCATTTGGTCGTGTTATACGGCAATTTGGCGCCTGGCGGTGCAGTGGCAAAAATCACCGGTAAGGAAGGCTTGCGCTTTATCGGCACAGCCAAAGTCTTCGAGACGGAAGAACAAGCCTTGCACAGCATCTTAAACGGCGGCATTGTAAAAGGCGATGTCATCGTCATCCGCTACGAAGGCCCCAAAGGCGGCCCCGGCATGCGCGAAATGCTGTCGCCTACCTCAGCGATTATGGGCAAAGGTTTGGGTAAAGAAGTCGCCTTAATCACCGACGGACGTTTTTCAGGCGGCACACATGGTTTTGTCGTCGGTCACATCACTCCAGAAGCCTATGTCGGCGGCGTATTGGCCGTCATCGAAAACGGCGATACCATTACTATCGATGCCGAAAATAATGAATTACGATTGAATGTCAATGAGCATGAAATCGCCCGGCGCATGGCTTTGTGGCAACAACCTGAGCCGCGTTATACCCGGGGCGTGTTGGCAAAATATGCCCAGTTGGTAAGTTCGGCCTCATTGGGGGCGGTAACGGATAACTTGGGTTGATTGTGGGGTGGTTTCGCTTACGAGACTATGAAAGTATTCGTGAAAACATATTATTCACCACGAAGGACACGAAGATCACGAAGTTTCAATATATTGATCTACTGTGTATTTTCTTCGTGTCCTTCGTGGTTATTACTTTTATATTAGACTTGTTTTAACTTTATTAATCAATGAGTTAATGAAAAATAAACTTAATGATGCCTATTTTTAACCTATTGATTTTTATATATTATGGAGTACAAATTTAAAGTTCACTCCGAAACCACCACAAGGTTTAA